>JADJXQ010000025.1 GCA_016710335.1 Rhodospirillales bacterium | reverse complement strand
GTCGCGCATGGCGCGCGGTTCTAAAGCAGGCCGGCAAGGAGGCCGGCGGTAAACGCGTCACCGGCGCCGGTGGTATCCGACCGCTTTGACATGGAAGCTGGCACGAGGCCCATGAAGTCGCTGGTAATGTGGATGGAGCCGGCGTGGCCGCTGGTGACGACCATCAGCTTGGGTGCGGTCGTTCCACAGATGTCCTTCACCTGCGCAGGATCGTTGACGCCGGTGAGAAAGCTCAGTTCGCGTCTTCGCTGATCTCGGCGATGTCGGCCTTGGCGGGGGGCCGGCCCGAATGCCACCGTCGCGTGCGGCGGTCGCGTCAGACCAAGAACGAGACCCGCAGAAGGTTTGGATCGTAGGAGATCATCGCGCCGGCTTCCTGCGCCCATCCGCCGCAAACAGCGGTGTGGCTGGCTCGGCCAGCAGGCCGATCGGGCGAAAATGGAGGAGGCTTGGCGCGGGCGATAGCGCCGAGATCGATCATCGATCAGGGCGAGTAACGTCGCGGCGCTGGGGTTACCGAAGAACACGAATTCCGTTCACCGTCGGCGCGAAGCGGTACGAAGGCGAGCGCCGTCGGCGCATGACGGGTGTATCGGGAGGCGCGATCATCAAACGCCATTGACCTCGAGCGTCCGGGCGAGAAAATGGCCGGGCAGGGTCGACCCCACCATCCCCATGAAGCTGCTGTGACCCCGAGCCGCTTCAGCCCGACGACCACGTAGGCCGGAGCGCCACCTGCCGCCTTTCGAAACGTTAACGCCTCAGCCAGGTCGAAACCGGTCTCGGTGGGAACGAAGTCGACCAACAACTCGCCGGGGCAAATGGCGTCCGACATGCACCTCCGGGCCACGGCACAAGCAGTCTGCGCGATTGTCCTGCCACCCCATGCCAGTAACGTGACGCAGCACGTGCGGCTGCTAAAAATCGTCCCTGTAGAAGGCGCGGATTGCCGAAAGACGAACAGCTCCGGATTGAGCGGCACGTCGAAGCGGGTGTCCAGCAGCGGGCCTCGGTCGTGACGCCCTGGGCATCGACCACAAACCACTTCCGGCGAGGCCCGGATCAAGATCGTCGCTGAACGCCAGCGTGACGCTGCCATCGAGGTCCTCGCTCCGCGATGGTGATCCGGAGCATCGTGTCGTCGTGCTCGAAGCCGGGGATGGTCAACTCCGGATCGTCGAAAGAGAGGGTTGTTTCAGCCGAGAAGTAAGAAATGCCGGCAGGGGGTGCTGTTGGTCGGGACGTGGCTGACCCTGCTCCAGCTCGCGGTCGAAGTAGACCAGGGAGGCCGTTGTTGGCGATGATCCGGTCCGGCACGGGCGGGTCGTAATCGATCCGGAAGCCGCCCCGGCCGCCACGGGTAAAAGTCACCTTCACCAACTCCCCGTTGGAGGACACCTGCAGGAACCGCGACTGCAAGGTGCCGAGCCCGTGAGAGTAGCGTTCGAGGCGCTCGATCTGATGGCGATCCTCGGCGCCCAGCCAGCGCCCCGCGAAGTAACGGCGGCATGGAGAAGCAAGCGGGAACAGCAACGACGAGACATATCAGTCCGGCGACGGCGATGGCGAGTCTGGATCACGGTGAGGCGCATGGAGTCAGCCCTTCGGGAGTGATGCTCATTCATGGTCATCGCGAGGCGGTTTAGCACCAGCGATCGTGAACAATCAGGAGAGCTTTATGCGGCGTCGCCGTCCGAATTACCTCGTCAAACCGCCTCCTCGCAACGATGATCATCGGTTTGCTTCGCCTTGCGCAGCGGCGGTTGTGCAGGTTAAACGGCACGCGCTCGCCGACCAGCATCGCACTTTTACACGCCGACGTTCCGGCACTCACCAGACCTGGCCTCATCCGCTCGATCAGCCGGGCGGCGCGGTTGTAGCCGATCTGCAGGTGGCGCTGGATGAAGCTGGTCGAGGCCTTGCCCTCGCGCGACACGAGCTGAACCGCCTGGTCGTAGAGCTGGTCGCTCTCGCCGTCGTCGCCGAACGCCGCCTCGCCGGGACCGGCCTCGTCCTCGATGCCCACCTCCAGGTATTGCGGCTCGCCCTGGTCCTTCAGGTGGCGGACCACCTTCTCGACCTCCTGGTCGGCGACGAACGGGCCGTGCAGGCGGGTGATGCGTCCGCCGCCGGCCATGTAGAGCATGTCGCCCTGGCCGAGCAGCTGTTCCGCGCCCTGCTCGCCGAGGATGGTGCGGCTGTCGATCTTCGAGGTGACCTGGAAGCTGATCCGGGTCGGGAAGTTGGCCTTGATGGTGCCGGTGATGACGTCGACCGAGGGGCGCTGCGTCGCCATGATGAGGTGGATGCCGGCGGCGCGCGCCATCTGCGCCAGGCGCTGCACCGCGGCCTCGATCTCCTTGCCGGCCACCAGCATCAGGTCCGCCATCTCGTCGACCACGACGACGATGAAGGGCAGCGGCCTCAGGTCGAACGGCTGGTCCTCGAACACGGGCTCGCCGGTCTCGGGGTCGAAGCCGGTCTGGACGCCGCGCTTCCCGGCCTCGCCGCTTTGCCGTCTCGGCGACGCGCGCGTTGTAGCCGGCGATGTTGCGCACGCCGAGCTGGCTCATGGCGCGATAGCGCCGCTCCATCTCGCGCACGGCCCATTTCAGCGCGCCCACCGCCTTGCCGGGCTCGGTCACCACCGGCGCCAGCAGGTGCGGGATGCCGTCATAGACCGACAGCTCCAGCATCTTGGGGTCGATCATGATGAACCGGCACTGCTCGGGCGGCAGTCGGTAGAGCAGCGACAGGATCATGGTGTTGATGGCCACCGACTTGCCCGAGCCGGTGGTGCCGGCGATCAGCAGGTGCGGCATCTTCGCAGGTCGACGACCGCCGGCGCGCCGCCGATGTCCTTGCCGAGCGCGAGAAGAGCTGCCCGGTGTGGCCTTCGAAAGCCTCCGCGCCCAGCAGCTCGCGCAGGTGCACCATCTCGCGGCGCACGTTGGGCAGCTCGATGCCGATGACGTTGCGCCCCGGTACCACGGCGACGCGCACCGAGACCGCGCTCATCGAGCGGGCGATGTCGTCGGCCAGCCCGATCACCCGCGACGACTTGGTGCCGGGCGCCGGCTCCAGCTCATAGAGCGTCACCACCGGGCCGGGCCGCACCTTCACGATCTCGCCGCGAACGCCGGAAATCCTCGAGCACGGAGGACAGCATCAGGGCGTTCTGTCGAGGCTGTCGCGGTTAATCCCCTGAGAGCCGCGGGTGCGCGGCGGCGCCCCCGCAGATCGAGCGGCGGCGGACGGTCGGCATCGAACGCGAATTGCGGCTGACGGCCGGAAGCGTCCGACTTGCGCCCTGCTTATTTTTGGCGCCTTGGGGCGATCCGGTCCTCGTCATCGCGGTCAGGGCCGCCGCCCTTGTCGAAGAGGGCGCCAGCGCGTCGGCGGGATCTCGACCAGGCTCGGTCGCGGCGGCGCCGCGAAGGCCGGCTGGCGATGCGCGAGCCAGAGCGATCGGGCCGAAACAAGCGAGCGGGCGCTGGCCAATATTCTCCGGGCTTGCCGCCCAGTACGCGGCACGGCGCACGGCGTCCGTCAGAGCCGCGCCAGCGCCTGCCACTCGCCTCGCGAGAGAGGACGAGGGCCCACGACCACAAAAGCACCGCGCCGCCGATCCCGCACCCTAGTGCCAGTCCGGTCGCGGCCAGCGCCGGATAAAGCGCCTGCCCCAACCGCGCGATGCCCTGCAGCAACAGGAAGCCGATCAGGCCGCCGCTAACCGGTGTAACGGCGAGCATGTGGCGTTGGCAGCGCCACCAGGCGGCAGCGACCAACGCCGTTGCCGCCACCAGCGCGGGAAGCCGCAGCCCGCAGCAGCGGGACGCTCCGCTTGTGCATCAACCGCCAGCCCCACAGCGGGCGTGATCACCGGAATGAGGATGCCACCGCCCCGGCCCGTCCTGCACCATGGCGTCGGAGGCAACGGCGCCGAATCGGCCGAGCAGGTTGTGGGCGGCCGCGTCGGTGATGTGGTTCGGGATCATTTGCCGGGTCGTAGCTGATCAAAGGCGGCGAGCGCGACAGCGCACTCCGTGATTAGGGTCATGCCGGTCAGTAAGCGGGCCTTCGCGACATCCATGCCCGCACTGCCACGGGAAGCACGCAGGTCGGGGCGATCAACGTCAAGCGAGCCGTGTGTGGGCGCAAGAGTGCGGTATTTCTGCGACGTTAGCAAGCGGCCTTGATGCAGGATGTTGGGATCAGGCCCCGGCATCTGTCCCATGAAAATCAGGCGTCTGCAAGGGAACTGCGCCGTTGACGCAAATCCACGGCGCAGCTCTCCCGGTGTCGAAGCGGGAACAGTGTTGCAGAATTATCGCTACCTCCGTGCTACAAGGTGCCGCGTGCCGGAAACGACAACCGCGGGCGATCGTCGGCGACGGAAAAAGGGCCGAGGGTGACCTTTCGCCCAGGATGCCGAGGGATGCAACTGATGGACGGACATCAGGTCCACCCTACTCCCCGGCGGGTAGGAATCGCGGGCTTAGTGCACGGTCTCGCCGTGGAGGCTGAGGTCGAGGCCGGTGATCTGGCCTTGTCGACGCGGAGGCCGATCACCGGTCGATGACCTTGCGCGGATGAACGCGACGATCGCGCGGTAGACGATGGTGGCGGGATGCCGACGATCTGGGTCCAGATCTGACCGACGTTGCCCTCGATGGCGCTGGCGGTGCCGCCAATGGCTTCCCACCGCGAACACGCCGTTGAGCACCGCGCCTACGATGCCGCCGATGCCGTGGACGCCGAACACGTCGAGGAGTCGTCGTAGCCGAGCGTCGTCTTCAGCCACACCGCGCCCCAGTAGCAAGAGACGCCGGCGATGATGCCGATGGCCAAGGCGCCCGTCGGCCGACAACCGGATGCCGGGGTGATGGCGACCAAACCGCCGACCGCACCTGAGACGATGCCGCTCAAGCGCTCGGCTTCGGCAGGAGCCACTCAGTGAACATCCACGCGAGCAGCCGCCGCCGCGGTGGAGGGATCTGGGTCACCGTCATCGCCATGCTTGCCGACGCATTGGCGTGACCGTAGATCCAAGCGTTGAAGCCGGGAACTAGCCGACCCAGCAGCGGCGACTGCGATCAGGCTGAGGGTGAGGTTGTGGTGGCCATGTTGTCCACGCCGTAGCCGTGTCGCTTGCCGAGCACGATGGCGGCGACGAGATCGGCGATGCCGGCGTTGATGTGGACGACTGTGCCGCCGGCAAGTCGGGAAGGACCCCTTTTTCGGCTAGGGAACCACGCCGCCCCACACCCAGTGGCAGACCGGCGCATAGACGATCAGCATCCACAAGGCCGAGGACCCACAGCATGGCGGAAAACTTCATGCGATCGGCGAACGCGCCGGTGATCAGTGCGGGGGTGATGATGCGCGAACGTCATCGAAAGGTCATGAACAGGGATTCGGGAATGGTGCCCCTGGAGCGCATCGGGCGCCAATCCGACCAGGAACAGGTGGTGCCGAAGCCGCCCATGCAAGATCCATTGAGCGCCTGTCTCCAAACGCGATGGATCAGCCGGCGACCATCCACAACACGGTCATCAGGCAGCAGACCGCGAAGCTCTGCATGACGGTCGCGGGCATGTTCTTGCGGCGCACCATGCCACCGTAGAACAGCGCCAAGCCGGGGATGGTCATCAACAGGACCAGGGGCGGTCGAGGTCAGCATCCACGCCGTATCGCCAGAGTCGAGATAGGTTGCCGTTGTCCTGGGCGAGCGCAAAACCCATGTGAGACATTATCATCGCCGCCAGGCCCACGAGGCCGAACCACCTTCCTATCTTGATAAGTGTGCCGATCATCATCAGATCTCCTCGTTCCATATCCTTGTCGTTCGTGTCCTTCTCGGCCGCGCCGAGCCGTACCCGGTTTTAGAGGCGACCGCCGTCGCCGCCCCGGAGGCGCAGACAGACCTCCTCCTCAATTTCCGTGCCGGAGCCCAAAGAGGCGGGGTGAGGAGCTGAAAATGCTGGAGGGATCCTCCCGGCAGGATGAACGAGCGGTGTGCGCGCGCGATTGGATCTGCCCAGAAATTAATCAGAGTTGGCGCGAGTGATGACGTTTCCGAGCAACGGCCGTGTGACGCCAAGACGCGGCAACGCATTTGTCTTGGACGTTCTTGATGCGGTTCTGCACAGGGGTGACACGGGCGCAAGTATCTGAAACT
Organism: Rhodospirillales bacterium; assembly: GCA_016710335.1. Taxonomy (NCBI): domain Bacteria; kingdom Pseudomonadati; phylum Pseudomonadota; class Alphaproteobacteria; order Rhodospirillales; species Rhodospirillales bacterium. The sequence goes on along the minus strand of JADJXQ010000025.1, from coordinate 137,973 downwards.
AAAAAAAAGAAAATGTGTCCGATTCGGGGCCGGGAATGTATGCGGATGAGCCTCTTGCAGAAAGCTGATTTTATGTGGTTTTTGGTTTTTGTATGAATGGTTTAGGTGGTTTGGGGTTGTGGTCGAACGAGTCTTGGGAGTTGTTGCCGTTAGTGCCAGGATCCCGAAGCCTAGGTGACAGAGGACTTCGGCGTGGCCGGACGCGGACGGTGCAGGCGCCGAGGTTGTCTTTGAGGGCCTAGCGCCGCGTTCGGCGGCGACCGTGCATGGAAGCGGCGATGTTCAGGGGAGTGCGAACCGGGTCCGGCGGAGACGCTTCTGCTCTGCGGCGTTTTTGGCCCGGCGGCCAGGGTGGTGGCGGTTGCTGGCTTCGATCGCTGGGCTGGTGGCCGAGGCGTCGGCTGTAGTCAGCGTGGCGGTGGCTTCGTAAGCGCTGTCCGGTGGATGTCCGTAGAGGTATTGGATGCGCCTGGAGGGTGAGATGATGAGGGATGGCGACTTGGCTGTCGTGGACGAGGCGGAGGTCAGCACGGCGGCGGTGGGGACGTCTCCCATCGGCGATGTCGGGATGGAGTTCTAGCCGATCCACTGGTGGCGGAAGCCTTGCTGTTGGTTTTGGATCCGACGTCGCAGCGGGTCGGCAGGTCGGCTTGGCGTGGTCCTGAGATCGAGGTTTGGTTGGCGTTTAAGGCGGTCAGGCGGCGTTTGGTGACGGCTTCCCCGGCCTTGGGCCGCCCGCGCTTTCGCTTCGGCGCCTGGAGTCTTTGGGCGGTGGCGGGGTTTTCGCGGGCATCGATCCCGAAAGTGGCGTCGCGGGCGACATGTTCCCCAGGCGGCCGTCGTGGCCAATCCTGACCAGGGCCTCGTGAACCCGTTCGAACGGCCGCCGCTGGTCGCGAACTCGGCAAAGCCCGCGAGAACGTCGCTTCCTCTCGGGACTTGGCGGCGCCGTTCCCAGCCACAGATGCGTCGCAGACGGCCATCGACGTCGAGACGTTCGATGAGGCGGCGGTGGTGGGCAGATGGAGAATGGCCTTGGCACGAAGGCCCGGGCGATGGCCCGGCGGTCCTCCGGCGGCCGCCCGGCCATCGGCGGCGGGATGTGGGTTTCCAGTCGAGCATGTCGAGGACGAGGACGACGCCGCATGCCGGCCGTGAGTTCGTCCACCTCCTCCCGCAGCCAAGGGAACAGGGTGCCTTGACGTGGCTCCAGCATCGCACAAGCCGATCCCTGCTCCTACAGAGATAATAACCAAAGATACATAAAACGCCACAGCAAAAATCAAAACTACAGCGGAGGATCCACTACAAATACAGAACGTGCGGATCAGAACTCAAATACTACTTCATGCCCTTTGTGTTTCTGCAAGACTGAACTTGAACAGTGGTGGGGAACGGGGCGGGAACATTATTGCAGCCATTGATTTCCCGTCTTTGGACTTCGAAACGCCCAAGCCTGTAGTGGAACATTTTCGACGATATGGCGTTTTCAGTTGATGTTTTCAGGATTTTCGAGAACAACATCCGGCATGTTCGTGCGTGAGAAGACAGCCCAGGGTCATCGCTACCTGTATCTGGTGGAGAGCATCCGCGAGGGCGACCGGGTTCGGCAGCAGATCGTCCGCGCGTTGGGGCGCAAGGATGCGTTGGCGGCGAGCGGTGAGCTGGACCGGCTGATCGCCTCGCTGGCCAGGCATTCCGAGCGGGCGATGATCCTCTCCGACATGGAAGCCGGGCGGATCGCCTGCACCCGGATCGGCGGGCCGTTGTTGTTTGGCCGGCTGTGGGATCGACTGGCCATTCCTGAGGTTCTGGCCGATCTCCTGGATGGCCGCGGCTTCGGCTTCGACGTCGAGCGCGCGGTGTTCGTCGCCGTTCTGCACCGCCTGTTCGTCTCCGGCTCGGATCGGTCTTGCGAGACATGGATGGCGGACTACGCCATCCCGGCGCAGCCGAGTTGCAGCTGCATCTTTCTACCGCGCGATGGCGTGGCTGGGCGAGGAGAGCGAACCGGCGGCCGAGGGCGCGCTTGCACCCCGGTGCGTCAAGGACCGGATCGAGGAGCAGTTGTTCGAGCGCCGGCGGAATCTGTTCAGCGAGCTGTCGCTGGTGTTCATGGACACCACCACCCTGTCGTTCCACGGCGCCGGCGGCGAGACCCTCGGCGCCCATGGCCATTCCAAGGACCACCGCCCGGACCTCAAGCAGATGGTGCTGGCGGTGGTGATGGACGGCGAGGGACGGCCGCTGTGCACCGAGATGCTGCCCGGCAACACCGCCGACGTCACCGTGCTGCTGCCGATCATGGACCGGCTGCGCAAGCGCTTCATGGTGGGGCGGGTGTGCGTCGTCGCCGATCGCGGCATGATCTCGGCGGCGACGATCGAAGCTCTGGAGGAGCGCAAGCTGGAGTACGTCCTCGGAGCGCGCGAGCGCTCGAGCCGGCTGATCCGCGAGGTCGTGCTCAAGGACGAGGCTCCCTTCACCCCACCTGGTGATCGAGCGGGTCCGTGGCGAAACCCAACTCTTCGTCAAGGAGGTCAGGGCCGAGGGCGTCCGCTATTCGTCTGCCGCAACGAGGCCGAGGCGGAGAAGGAAAGGGAGCGACCGCCAGGCCATCGTCGCCGGGCTGGAGAAGCAACTGAAGAAGGGTGACAAGGCGCTGATCGGCAACTCCGCCTATCGGCGCTATCTGCGCCGGGTGCAAAGCGAGGGCGGCCGGAGCGAGCCCGCCTTCGAGATCGACCCCGGCAAGCTCGCCGACGAGGCCCGCTACGACGGCATTTCCGTCCTGCGCACCAATGCCCGCATCACCCCGCTGCAGGCGGTGCTGCGCTACCGAGACCTCATCCAGGTCGAGGACCTGTTTCGCCAGGCCAAGGCGATCCTTCGCACCCGGCCCATCTATCATTCCTCCGATGCCGCCATCCGCGGCCACGTGTTCTGCTCGTTCCTCGCCCTCGTACTCCAGAAGGAGCTGGCCGACCGCTGCCGCGCCGCCAGGTTGGCCGTCGAATGGGAGGCTCCTGCGCGACCTCGATCGGCTGCAGGAAGCCACCATCGACAAGGACGGAAAGCGCATCACCACTCGCACCGCCGTCACCGGACAAGTCGGACGTGTCTTCCAGGCCGCCGGCGTCGCCCTGCCGCCCAACCTGCGCGAATACACCCCCGCCTGACCCTTCCGTCCCCTCCACAACCTTGAAATGTAGTGCAAACACCCGACGCCGCCGACGTAACTCGCTGACGTGAAACAATCTTTCCAAAGCCACTGTTCAACTTGGGTTAGGTTACAGCCGTAGACCTGATGAAGAAGGGATCAAGACCACCCGGCAACCACGGTGTAGGAGCGCTACCGGTTACAGCCGTAGACCTGATGAAGAAGGGATCAAGACTCCTTGCCCGCATCGAAGGACATAGCCAATACTCGTTACAGCCGTAGACCTGATGAAGAAGGGATCAAGACCACGCTGAGGGCGTGCTTCCCGCGTCAGTGCGGAGTTACAGCCGTAGACCTGATGAAGAAGGGATCAAGACTGGGTGTGGCTGACAGGGTTGATGGTACGCGCAGGTTACAGCCGTAGACCTGATGAAGAAGGGATCAAGACGCCAGTCCAGGACTTCCTTCCCTGTGTAGAACGTTACAGCCGTAGACCTGATGAAGAAGGGATCAAGACACAGGAACAACCTCGTCCGCCTAATGGGCTTTGAGTTACAGCCGTAGACCTGATGAAGAAGGGATCAAGACGCAGTCCTGTAGGACTGCTTGCGCTTCATAGTCTGTTACAGCCGTAGACCTGATGAAGAAGGGATCAAGACGAAAAATCTTTAAGGAATATAAAAAAAAGAAAGAGTTACAGCCGTAGACCTGATGAAGAAGGGATCAAGACTGTCATTCCTCCATGGGTTGCTGGTGTGTCAGGGGTTACAGCCGTAGACCTGATGAAGAAGGGATCAAGACCTGGACTTGGGATAGCGTCCCTTCGGCGCGTAGCGTTACAGCCGTAGACCTGATGAAGAAGGGATCAAGACCATGTCCTCAGCCGTCAATTCCTTCCCCCTGGGTTACAGCCGTAGACCTGATGAAGAAGGGATCAAGAGGGATCAAGACCTGAACGGGATCGGTTATGTGTGGGACTGAGGGTGTTACAGCCGTAGACCTGATGAAGAAGGGATCAAGACTCGATGATTCCGGCGCCGAGCGGGGTTCGGGTGTGGCTGGCGACGGGGCATACGGACATGCGCCGCGGAGTTGACGGGCTGGCGCTGCAGGTGCTGGAGGCGCATCCGGACGGCCGAGATCGGGCCGCGATCGTCGATCAACTGTGCGGAGAGGCCGACGCGCGGGGCATCCGCATTCTGCGCGACAAGGACGCTGTGGGCCTTGGCGCGCGTATCTCGAAATTCATGAATCAGGGTTTATGCGTTGCCGTGCGACATTTTTGGCAAGCAGGATGCGCAGCACTTCCGGCGAATGAGAGAATTTAGCCACTATGTCGGCGACATGCTGGCGACCGTGGCCGATATCCTCCAGCCCCGCAGCTTCGAGGAGCTGGTAAAATACGGCTTCGACGACATTAAGTCCCCCAGCGACCGGGACTGATGGTGTGATGGCGGGTCAATGAACTGTCATGGCAAAGGAGGGACAGCATATCGAGATCTGCTGGTCTCCGGAAAGCCTACGTTTTTAACATTGTTTGTGGTGCCGACGCGCGGATTTGAACCGCGGACCTACTGATTACGAATCAGTTGCTCTACCGCTGAGCTACGTCGGCATCTTAATCGTTTTGTTTGTTTCCAGGGCCTCACGCCATTGCGGGCATCGATGTTCGGCCAGCCAACCGGTGGCAGGCGCCCACGAGGACGTCTGCCGGAGGCCTTCTGACGCTTTCCGAGGCTTTATAGATAATCCTCGGCTCTGAAACCAGTCGTCTCTTCGATCACCGCGGCGCCGCGGATCCAGGATGCAGGTCGGCGGCGCATGGCACCGGCTAATCGTTCCCGCGAGGCAGGATCCGGTAGCTGCGGCTACGCGAGGTACGGACGCGGCCGGCGATGGCGTCGAACGGCTTGTCGGACAGGACCTGGCGAACGTCGGCGATCACCTCCTCGCGCAGCCTGTAGTACTGGTGGTTGCCATGCCCCACCTCGGTGAAGTCGACATCGGAGCAGTCGATCGCGTAGACGCGGTCGCTGATCGCCTCCATGTTGCGCGGGCCGACCTCCCCGAGACGGTTGGGGTTGCCCTTGGTCAGGTCGCTGACGTCGAGGATGCGGTCGCTGCGGCTGTGGTAGACGTGAACGAACTTGGCGAGGCCGGGCAGCAGCCCGAGCTTGAGCTTCTCCTCGAAGGCGTCGTCGTCCTCGTCGGCCGCCATCAGCAGCACGTGCTCGAAGATCCGCGGCAGCGGCTGCATGCGCAGTTCCTCGAACAGCCGGTTGAGGGCGAACCTGAGCGTCCAGTTGCCCATGCTGTGGGCGACCAGGTGGATGCGTTGCTCGCAGAGGAGGCGCTCGCCGTCCGGCAGCGGCTCGCCGGGCTGCAGGTTCATCGCCCGCCGCCGCACGCGTTCCTCGTCCCGCAACGACGTGAGGTATTTCAGCAACCGCAGCAGCGCCCGTGCGACGGCCACCCCCGAGGCCTGGGCGTCGTCGCGGTCGCTCTGATATTCGTAACGCGGGAACACGCGGCCGTTGGATGGCCACGAGAACGCGAACACCGGCGGCCGGTAGGACTCGCGGGTCGGATCCGAGGAGCCCGGATGACGCGTGATCTGGTATTCCGCGTGAAGCTGTGCCGCCCGCTCCATGCCGCTTTCGAAGGTGTTCGCGAAGCCATGGAGGAACAGCACAATGTCCCGGTCGCTGGAGCGGAGGGTGTGGCGCACGTCCTCGAACAGCGACTGGCTGCCCCGCACGTTCTGGTCGAGGGCCTCCGCCTCGACGCGGGCGTTGAGGAACGCATAGTCATCGCGGCCGCGGCGCTCGACGCTAGCCTTTCCGACGCGATAGTACTGCGGCCCCGCCTCGTTGAAGCGTTCGCCGAATTCCGGCTCGGTCAACGAGCCGTTGAAGTTCCGGTTCGAGGCGAAATAGACATCCGCGGTCGTCGCCATCGCAGCCCCTCCCACACTCGTGTTTCCTGCCGCCTGTCAGGATGATACGCTTGAGGAACCGCGGGCGGAAGCGCTTCCGGCCCGCCGGCAGGATTGGAATGGCCCCGTGGGACTCAGTCTGTTCGGAAGCACCCTGGCGCTGATACTGGCGGCGCTGCCGCTCCTCGCCCTGCTCGGGGTGGCGCTCCTCGGCCACATGGTCGGTGACTGGGGACGCGGGATGCTGCTCGCCTATGCGGCGGTGCTGCTCGGCTTCCTCGGCGGGGCACTCGTCGGCGGATCACCGGCGGCATCGGCGCAGGCGGCCGGCGCCATCGCCGCCGTCGTCGCCGTCGCGGCGCTCGCCTTCGGCGGCCCGCCCGGCCTGCTGCTGCTGACAGCCGCCTACGGTCTGGCGGCGGCCCTCGCGTTCTTCAGACCGGACACGGCCCCGCCCTGGCCCCTGCTGCTCATCGCCGCCGCCGCCTGCCTGATCGCGGGGATCTACCAGCGGCCCTGACCGTGATGCCAGCCTCTGAAAGCTCTTGGCTTCTGCGCGCAACTACCGCAGCCAGTCGGTGACGGCGAGGCCGTCGATGCGCGAAAATTCCCGCAGGTTGTCAGTGACCAGCGTGCAACCGAGCGCCAGCGCGTGCGCCGCGATCAGGAGGTCATTGCCGCCAATGATCTTGCCCATGCGCTCGAGACGTGCCCGGATCACGCCATAGGTTGAATCGGCCGGATCCTCGAAGGGAATTATGTCGATCGCCCCGAGGATTGCCTCCAACTGCACGCTGAGCCGCGCCGAGCCTTTCGCTCTGCCCCATAGCGCAATTCCCAGCGGCGACGATAATGCTGGTGCAGACAGCCTCTTCGCCGACATCCGCGATGCGGTCGGCGACTATGCCCTGGGGTCTGCGCACCAGGTCCGAGAGCACGTTCGTGTCCAGGAGGAAGCGCATACTGATGACCCACGCGTCCCGGCCTTACAGATCCACCGTGCGCGGCGGCGCATCGTCGATCGGAGGAAAGGTATCTTCGATCGGCTCAAGCGCCGCCAGAACGGCCATCAGCGAAAACGGCGGCGCCGGCTCGATCACCAGCCGCTGCCCGTCCCGCCGCATTACGGCTTCCTTTCCAGGCAACTCCAGCTCTCGGGGGATCCGCACGGCTTGATTACGTCCGTTGCGAAACAGCTTGACCCGTCGTTCCACTGTCATTTCATCGACTCAGACCTATGCCACGGCATATGCCGCATGACCCTATGATCGGGGGCTTGGGCTTCCCAGTCAACGGCAATCGGCATGTCATGCTACATGGATCCACGGGACATGACGGTCACCGCGATGATGCTCCCCTACCGGTACGGGTCCGGGGTGTTGAGGTAGTCCCGGACGTACGTGGCGACGCCGGCTTCGAGGGACGTGAAGGGGTGGGGGTAGCCGGCGGCGCGGAGCTTGGTCAGGGAGGCCTGGGTGAAGTACTGATAGCGGTCGCGGATCGCCTCCGGCATCGGCACGTAGTCGATGGCAGGCTCCCGGCCCAGCGTCCGATAGACGGCGGCGGCGAGGTCGGCGAAGCTGCGGGCCTGGCCGGTGCCGACGTTGAACAGGCCGGAGACGCCGGGGTTCTCCAGCAGCCACAGCACCACCTCGGCGCAGTCGCCGACCCAGACGAAGTCGCGAAGCTGACCGCCGTCGGGGTAGTCCGGCCGGTGCGACCGAAACAACTTCGCCGGCCGGCCGGCGGCGGCGTCCGGGAAGACGTGGGAGACGACGCTCGCCTGAGGACCTTTGTGGGTTTCGTTGGGGCCGTAGACGTTGAAGAACTTGAGCCCCGCCCACTGCGGCGGCTGCGGATCACCGTCCGCCACCCGGCGGGCAACCCAGCGATCGAACAGATGCTTGCTCCAGCCGTAGAGATTGAGGGGCCGGAACGGCGCCAGCGCCTCCGGCGTGGCCACGTCATCGAACCCGAGCGCGCCGTCCCCGTAGGTGGCGGCCGAGGAGGCGTAGATGAAGGGGATCCGATGTTTCGCGCACCACGTCCACAACGCGACCGACAGCCGGACGTTGATCTCGACGGTGCGGTCGGCGTCCGTCTCCGTGGTCGACGACACCGCCCCCATGTGCACCACCGCAGTCACTCCGACGCCGGCCGCATCGAGCGCGGGGAACAACGCGTCCGGGTGGATGACGTCGACCAACTCACGCTTGGAGATGTTGCGCCACTTGTCTCCGCTCCGCAGCCGGTCGCAGACGGCAAGCGGTTCCGTCCGACGCTGTTCCAGCGCCGCGACGATGTTGGACCCAATGAAGCCGGCCCCTCCAGTCACCACGAACGATCATTAGCCTAAAGTGCATCGGCTCGTATGAGCCCTACCGCTGGGGTGACCCCGGCCACGGAACGAGCGATGGACACGCCGTCTCCCACCCGACCGGTCAATCCCGCAGCCGCGCGGCTACCAAGACTGCACGTCCGCTTGCGTTTGCCTTTGTACATCGAGGGCCCCTGTGATCTCCTGCAGCACTTCGTTCGCAGTGCCATCATCGTGGGCGAAATCGCGATGCTCGCTGTCGATCTCGAGAATGGGGATAGAGCCTCGCACGAGATCGACCTGCTTTTCGAGCGACCGATTGAGCTCCTCCAGGAATTCCAAATGGATCCCCCGCTCCGGTCGACGCCGTCTTCGCCGGATTCGCCTCAGCTGCTCTGTTGCACCACATCTCAAACAGACCAGAAGCCTCGGGTCCCCGAGTTCCTCCCTCACCTGCGTATAAACAGCATTGAATGCGACCAGCTGCCCCGACCGAAGAGTCACGTCAGCATAAGCTCGGTCGAGAAGCAGCGAGAAATCGGCGGTGGCCAGCCCAGTGTCACCGGTTTCCACCTTCAGCTGATGATAATGCTGAAGCAGAAACGAGACCTCGGTCTCGAACGCGAAATGGGCAGGGTCGAGGTAGAACGCGCGCCAGTAAGGATTATGTCGGAAATTTTCCATCACCGCCCCGGTTTGCCCGCCAATTATGGAAGCGAGTGTTGTTTTTCCCGATGCGATGCCGCCACATATCTCGATCCGGAGTCGTTTCATTTCTCTGGCGCGGCCGGAGCCGCCGGTCGGCTGATACTGTCGTGCAGGGTGTCGAATTTCAGCCCAAGATCTCCTAGTGACCCGACTCTGAAATGGCGACCAATAATCCTACAGTGCAGGCTCGGCGCGGTTCAAGGCGGCGCGGGCGCGCTGGATCTTTTCGAGGATGGCGGCTCCCTCGGCTTTCCACGTGTAGGGGCGTGGATCGGCGTTGCGTTGGGCGAGATAGGCCTTGATGTCGGCGACCAACTCTTTCACCGAGGTGAAGCTCCGGCACGGATGACGTCTCCGGTAAGGTCGGCGAAGAAGCGCTCGACCAGATTGAGCCACGACGAGGACGTGGGCGTGAAGTGCACGTGAAAGCGCGGGTGCCTGGCCAGCCAGGCCTTCACCTGCGTGCTTGTGGGTGGCGTAGTTGTCGACGATCAGATGGAGATCGAGGTCCTTGGGCGTCTCGCGGTCGATCTGCTTGAGGAACCTGAGCCACTCGACGTGGGTATGGCGCGCCTCGGTGCGCGCGATGAGCTTTCCGACCAGCGCGTCGAGCGCGGCGAACAGCGTGATCACGCCATGGCGCCTGTAGTCGTGGGTCATGGTGGCCGGACGCTTGGGCGCGAGCGGCAGCCCGAGTTGCGTGCGCTCAGGGCTTGGCACTGGCTCTTCTCGTCGCAGCGCAGCACGAGCGCCTTCTCCGGCGGGTTGAGGTAGAGCCCGATCCGTCCCAGAACTTCTCCTCGAAGCTCAGGTCGTTGGAGAGCTTGAAGGTCCTGGTCACGTGAGGCTTCAAGGCGTTCTTCGACCAGACCCGCTGGGCCGTGGAGGGCGAGACGCCCGCGTGGCGGCTCATGGAGCGCACGCTCCAGCGCTTGCGCGGCGCAGGCGGCCGGGTGGCCTCGGTCAGGACGCGCTCGATCTTCTCGGGCGGGATCGACGGCTTGCGACCGCGCCCCGGCTCGTCCTCGAGGCCCGAAAGCCCCTTGGTCTCGAAACGCTTCGTCCATGTCGATACGCGCTTGGGCGTCGTGCCCAGCCGCGCGGCGACCTCCACAACGCCAAGGCCTTCGAGCCTGAGGAGAACGATCGACGCGCGCTCCTTCGCCCGTGCCTCAATGCTTGTCGCCCGCGATCTGCGTTCGAGCTCCCCAACCACCTCCGGCTCCGCCGTGATCCGCTTGATCGGACGCGCCATTCGACTGATCCTCCCCGCATCGTGCATCGCGCAAGGATATTAGTCGACACTTTAGAAACAGTACACTAGTTGCTTCTCGAGCTCAGAAAGACGCGCTTGAGTGTCTTCCGTCGATTCCCCAGTCGCTATTGTAGTCTGCAAGTCACGTTGCACGTCGGCAATGATTCCTTGTACCTGAGAGACAAGTTGATATCCGGCAATAACTAGAGCACCAATCGCAACCAAAAGCACTGCTAACGCGCCGATTCCATAATTCCGAAATGTTTCGCTCGCTTTTTTAGACGCCTCCTCCGACTCTTGCGCAGCCAGCTTGGCTTCTTCTGCATCGGCCCTTGCCTTTGTCGCGTCATCTTTGGACTGGGCTATGGCCTCAGGGATCGAGCTCCGTATAGGCCCCTTGTAGGCTTCCCTCAAATACATGATTGGATCTCGATTTACCTTCTCTTCCGGAAAACATCTATATTTTTTCTTCAGTTCCTCCACCGATTTACCATTTCTAAATTTTGCATCCCAGAAGTTAGGGCTCAATTTGGTGAATTCGAACCACGCAATTGGGTCTCCCGAGCGATATTCGTACTCGTTTGTAGTGAGGTTATGCAGGGGAACGAGGAGCTTGCCAGAGAAACCAGGATCGACGAGAGGCCCAGTACCCAGTAAGAGCCCACGATGTACGTCATTAATTCTTAGATTAAATCGCGCCGCAATATAGTGCGGAAGCCTGAATGTTTCTTTTGTCGTAATAAATCCTATAGAATTTGGTTCTAGGCAGAATTTACTTTTCCCCGCTTCCGTCAGATCCTGATCGTGCTCTCGTCCAGAACTATCCCAGTAGATAAACCGATCTCCAATTGAAACTTTATAAGAAGCGGCCTTCAAGTTTCTTGGGTCGAAAGGATGTATCAAGCCGACCAAACAGACATAACGTAGAACGTCGGAAGAATTAAGCAATGCAGGCGGAATATCTGGTAGCGGATCGTTATCTATTGTATTTCTGTATCGCTTTTCGGCAATCTTCTCGGTCTCAGCATATTCAGGCGTAGTGGAAGTCATTCTACGCGCTTATGGGAGTTGCATGCCGGTCCGAATCGGCCACGGGCAACGAGCGACGCAGAGATAGAGTATCTGCACCAGTGCCTATGAAGTCTACAGCTCGACCGATCTGGCGTTCCACGTCATGAAGAAGCGGTAAGGCTCGGCTAGTCAACAAATGATGCCTGCACCGCACGTCTACATAATCCAAATGATTAAAGCAGATCAACGATGGCGCGTTAGTTCTAATAGCACGCTTCACGATTTCTGCGTCAAAACGAGCAACGCGACGGATCTGCGCGGTTACTGATGTCTTTTCCACAATCGGGGTTGAACTGCCGCTTTCGCGGGTGACCGTGTCCCAGTCGATCTCTTGTGGCATCGGCCCCGCTTCAGCGCCAGCGACCCTGATCGGGAAGGCTCGAATAACGAGCACAACTTCATCAACGTCGAGCGGGCTCAGGCCCGCCTCGGAGACGAACGCAGCCGCAGTGGTGTCGCGACTGGTGACGTGTGGAAAGAACGGGGAATGCAGCGGTGAAAGTCCGAAGCCTTGGGTGCCTTCAATGATCACACGTTCGCCACTGGTCAAGCGTTGCCTCAGGAATGGCTGGGTCGGTTGAACGAAGGGCTGAAGGCGCGGCTCCGAGGAAGCAAACGGCACATTTGGCGCGCGAAGAACCCGATCTGCGACCGCGGCACCTGTGCCGCTGCAAGTCGAAGAGATCGGCCTGGCGCCCTCACGTTGTCGTTCCGCCTCCTTGTGGGCCTCGGAGATGATGACGGCGTTCGGATCGATCAGGAGGCGCGCCGGGGTTAGGCACGTACCCGAAATTTCCCGGAGGAGAACATCGACGTCGAGATACGATCCGGGACCAATTACGCAGATCGTGTCGGGAAGCACCGCCGCGGTCGGCAAGTGTCGAAAAATCCGGGTCCTGCCCTGATCATCGACGACGGTGTGACCAGAGTTGGAACCGCCGATGCGAACCGCGACCGATGCCCGGTCGCGGCGCGCGAGTTCACAGGCAACCTTGCCTTTTCCTTCGGATCCGAACTGCCCGCCGACGACCACTGTTACAGGCACGCTGGTTCCACCTTCGTCACATCGAGGCGCTGTGTTGTAACGCGGTCCACACCGTCGAGAAAGTCACCGAGTGCTCGCTCGTTGGGGATAACTGTTTCAGCATGGTATGCAAGTGCACGGGCTTCGGCTTCAGCCGGATGGCATGAGGCTCGTTCGAATTCCTCTTCCGAATTTCCGAGTGGGACGAAACGTTGACGCCGAATCTCCATTGATGCTTCGACGTGGAGATGGACGAAAGCGGGACCAAAGCGCTCTCTAAGGAACGCCCGATCCATACGCCAGCGCAACCCGTCGATCACCAAGTCGCGACCGCCTGGAAGCTGCTTGACCAGCTGCTTGCACAGCCACCGCTGGCCCGGCTCTCGGTTGACGCGCTCCCCGAGACCTTGCAGATTTTCACGGGACACAGCGACACCGCCTTGATTCAGCATGCTTTCCAGGATCTGACTGAAACGGCCATAGGCAAAGCCGGCCCGCTGGAGGTGACGCGCGGCAGAGGTCTTGCCCGCACAGATCTCGCCGCTGATGCCGATGACCCTCCGGCTGGTCCAGCGTTCGGGCAAGCACCGAAGGTCGGGAACGATCAGGTAGTCTTCATCCTCGTTGCCCAGCGGTTCGAAGCGCCCCGACCAGAAAAAGAAGCCGACGAGAGCAGCGGTGATGGCGTCCAGTTCGTCATGGTTCACCTTCGACGTCACAAACGCCCCACGGACGCCGAAGTCGGCGAGACCCCCCTTCAGATACTCCAAGCCCGCCCGCTTGCGCGGAATGCCCATGATGTCTTGAGCGGCGCCCGGATAGCTCTCGATAACCGGAATGCCGCGCTCGCGCAGGTGATGTGCCAGGCGCATGCCACGCTGAGTCAAACCCTGCATGCTGGGGATCAGGCACGGATAGACGTTGATGCCGCGGCGCTTCAATTCGCGCTCGCAGTCGCGCATGATTCCGCCCGACTGCCTTGACGGATCATCGTCGCTGACCCGGGTTCGCCCTCGAGGAATGGACAGGGGCGAATCGATCGAAACGACGTCAGGATGCGCGTCAACCGACGCTTCGATGATCTCATCGTCCGTCGACAACAGGCAGGTCTCAGCCTCGGCGCCGCGCATGAGGCACCATCCGGTAGGACGGCGTTCGGATCCCGTGAGATCGATTCCAACGACGCGAAGTGGCGTTGCCGAATCCGTCGGGGCAATTTCCGCCATCGTGACCGCGGGACCCGAGCCTCCCCGAAACGAAGGAACAGCGATCACGTTCTTCCGAAACGAGCCGGAATGCTTGCTCCAGGTAAACCTCGTTGTCTGCTTCTCGAACGTTGGCCGGTGGAAGATCGCGCCCTGACCATTGAACCCCGCCATCTTCTCCAGAACCGAATCGAGGATGAACCTCATCCCTTCCACGTCTGCGTGGTTGTAGCGAATCAGTGTCTTCGCTGCGTCATGGTCCCCCAACTTGTAGCGATGCCAAAGAAGGGGAGCGGCCGCGCCATTGATGTCACGAGCCGCGCCATGCCTTCGCCAACCGAGCTTCTCCTCGACGACTTTTTGACCCCCCGATAAACCGGCACGCGGCGCAAGAAATCGAAGGTCCACATGAGCCTTAGGCAGTTGAATATTAGAATAAGTCTTTATCAGAAACCGATAATCAAAAATGGTACCATTGAACGTAACAACACATTTTGCCTCCCGCAATCTATCAAGAAGCGCGCTCTCGTCATCGAAGGCAAAATGACAAGAGTAAGATCCATCTAGGCTGATCCCTACGATCGTCACGTCATCGTAGTAATGGCTCAGACCGGTCGTTTCGATGTCCAGGAATGCCGTCTTCTTCGGAAATGAGACGGCTATCCGGTAATGTTCTGATTTCGGCAATCGTTCGGCGAAGTAGTCCGCATCTCCGTCATATAGAGCTTCATTCGAAGCGTCCAACGCCCTCAGCGTCCTGTCACGCGCATCGCCTGCGGTGTCGAAGGGTAGCCTCGGAGAGTCCTCATATTTTTTACGAAGATCAGCCCACGTCCACACCCCCGCCTTCCACAGGGCTCGTTCCTTGACGTGCCCAATACCTGGGAGGTGAATGAATGTGTGAACCAACATCTAGTGCCACACCCGCCTCTAGTTGCTCCTGATCATTTGACCCCGAATGGCCGCGGGCGGCAAGAGAAGACCTAAAGCGCCGCACATCACCGCGCTGATGCTCCCCTACCGGTACGGGTCCGGGGTGTTGAGGTAGTCCCGGACGTACGCCGCGACGCCGGCTTCGAGCGGCGTGAAAGGGTGGGGGTAGCCGGCGGCGCGGAGCCTGGTCAGGGAGGCCTGGGTGAAGTACTGATACCGGTCGCGGATCGCCTCCGGCATCGGCACGTAGTCGATGGCAGGCTCCCGGCCCAGCGTCCGATAGACGGCGGCGGCGAGGTCGGCGAAGCTGCGGGCCTGGCCGGTTCCGACGTTGAACAGGCCGGAGACGCCGGGGTTCTCCAGCAGCCACAGCACCACATCGGCGCAGTCGCCGACCCAGACGAAGTCGCGAAGCTGACCGCCGTCGGGGTAGTCCGGCCGGTGCGACCGAAACAACTTCGCCGGCCGGCCGGCGGCGGCGTCCGGGAAGACGTGGGAGACGACGCTCGCCTGAGGACCTTTGTGGGTTTCGTTGGGGCCGTAGACGTTGAAGAACTTGAGCCCCGCCCACTGCGGCGGCTGCGGATCACCGTCCGCCACCCGGCGGGCAACCCAGCGATCGAACAGATGCTTGCTCCAGCCGTAGAGATTGAGGGGCCGAAATTGCGCCAGCGCGTCCGGCGTCGCGACGTCTTCGAACCCCAGCGCCCCGTCCCCGTAGGTCGCGGCCGACGAGGCGTAGATGAAGGGGATTCGATGCTCCGTGCACCACCTCCACAACGCCACTGACAGGCGGACGTTGATCTCGACGGTGCGGTCGGCGTCCGTCTCCGTGGTCGACGACACCGCCCCCATGTGCACCACCGCAGTCACTCCGACGCCGGCCGCATCGAGCGCGG
The DNA here is from genome assembly GCA_016710335.1 of Rhodospirillales bacterium. NCBI lineage: Bacteria > Pseudomonadati > Pseudomonadota > Alphaproteobacteria > Rhodospirillales > Rhodospirillales bacterium. The sequence continues at coordinate 122,466 of JADJXQ010000025.1, read as the reverse complement.
GGAACAACGCGTCCGGGTGGATGACGTCGACCAACTCACGCTTGGAAATGTTGCGCCACTTGTCTCCGCTCCGCAGCCGGTCGCAGACGGCAAGCGGTTCCGTCCGACGCTGTTCCAGCGCCGCGACGATGTTGGACCCAATGAAGCCGGCCCCGCCGGTCACCACGAACATGCGGGACGTTATAGAATGCGCTGTTCACCCTCGCAACCAGGCGCGATAAGGCCTCCGGGTTGCCCGGATGTCGATCCGCGACCATATTCTGCTCATCGCGCGGTTCGGCGGAGAGGATGATAGACTATGCAGACCAGCAACCGATTGTTCGACGATTTGGCCAAGGTGGCGAGCGGCGCCGCCTCGACCCTGGCCGGGGTCAAGCAGGAACTCGACGCCCTTGTGCGCCAACGTGTCGAGCGATTCCTCGCCGACCTTGACCTGATCAACCGCGAAGAGTTCGAGGTGGTCAAGGCTACCGCCGCCAACGCCCGCGCCGCGCAGGAAGCCCTCGAGACGAGGGTCGCCGAGCTGGAAGCCAGGCTGGCCGCTGCCGGCTCGTCCAACTCCCTGGAATCGAACGTGGATTCTGCCGACAAAGCGATTTGACGGTTTTGTCTCCCGTTGATGGGAGGCGGTACTGCGAGACCCGGATGCGGCGCAATCACCGAATACCTCCTCTCGGATGACGCTCTCCTTGCGCCCCCTCACGTGTTTTGCCACGCTGTACCGCGCACCGCTTATCGGATCACGGGCGCAGGCGGCGATCGAATCAATTGCGGTGGGGTGCTGCAGGGGAGGGCGACGATGGCTTGGCCGCAAAATCACTGGACAACGCAAGGTAAGGACTGAGGCATGACCGCCGCAGCGACCGAGGTCGGCGAAGAAACCTCTCCCCTTGATGTCATCGAACAGATCGTCGCCGCCAAGGACTGGGCATTCGATCGTCCGAATGACGACGAAATGGCGGTGCAACTTCCCGGACAGTGGTCCGATCTCAATTTCTACGCGGCATGGGATCCGCATCTCAGCGCCATGCAGTTCACCGTAAGCCTGCAAATGCGGGTGCCGCATGCCAAGCGGGCGGCGGTGTTCGAACTGTTGGCGCTGGCCAACGAGAAGGTCTGGATGGGCCATTTCGCGGTGTGGCGGGAGGACGGATTGCTCGTCTACCGGCACGCCCTGCCGCTGCGCGGCAGCAACGGCCCCAGCCACGCGCAGATCGAAGACTTGATCGAGACCGCCATCCGAGAGTGCGAACGCTTCTATCCAGCGTTCCAATACGTGATCTGGGCGGGACACGCGGCGGAGGACGCCATGGCGGGCGCCATGATCGAAACCGTCGGCGAAGCCTGAGCGGCGGTTCCGGTGGCTGCGTCGCTCATTCTCGTCGGCTGCGGCCGGATGGGCAACGCGCTGTTGTCGGGGTGGCTGGATCGTGGCCTCGACCCGGACCAGATCGCCGTCGTCGAGCCTGAGCCTGATAACCGCGCAATGCTTTCCCGACGCCCGGGACTAGCGGTTGCCGCTGGCCCGGAGGGCCTGTCCGCGGATCTCCAACCTGAAGTCGTCGTGTTCGCGGTCAAGCCGCAGATGATGGACGCGGTGGCGCCGGCGTACGCGCGGTTCACGGCCGCTGATGCCGTGTTCCTGTCGATCGCCGCGGGGCGCAACGCCGCGTCGCTGGCGGCGGCGCTCGGCAACGGCGCCGCCATCGTTCGCGCCATGCCCAATACGCCGGCGGCCATCCGCCGCGGGATCACCGCAGCATATCGCAACGCCGGCGTGAACGAGCGCCAGCGCCAGCGGTGCCATGATCTGCTTGCCGCCGTCGGGGACGTGGTGTGGATCGAGGACGAGCGCCTGATGGATGCCGTCACCGCCGTTTCCGGCAGCGGTCCGGCCTACGTTTTTCTGCTCGTCGAGGCGCTTGCTGATGCCGGTATCGCCGCTGGTCTGTCGCCCGAGTTGGCTGGAAGGCTCGCGCGCGCCACGGTCTCGGGCGCCGCCGGGCTGCTCGACGCCTCCGATGCCGCGCCCGAAACGCTTCGCCGCAATGTCACCAGCCCCGGCGGAACGACGGCGGCGGCGCTGGAGGTGTTGATGGCGTCGGGCGGCCTTCGGACGCTGATGACTGCGGCGGTGCGGGCCGCGGCCGATCGCTCGCGTCAACTGCAGAGATGAGTCTTCAGGGGGCGACAGCGTCATTCCACGTTCACCGACGTTCGCTCCAGTCGGTTGTCTTCGCCCGCCGTCACGACTAGATGGTAGTGAGGAATGGATATCGGGGTACGGGATCGACGACCATGGCGCAGAACACGAACGTCGCAGAACAGCTTGTCGCCGCGGCGATGGACCTCGCCGCAAAGAAGGGGTGGCGGTCATTGAGCCTGGCGGAGATCGCCGAAGCAGCCGGAGTGCCGCTCGTCGACGCCTACAGCGCATGCCCGACCAGGATGGCGATTCTGAAAGAGGCTTTCGCCGAAACCGATCGCAAGGTATTGGACGGACCGCGTCCCGATCGGGAAGAGCCGGCCCGCGACCGGCTGTTCGAAGTCATGATGCGTCGCTTCGACGCGATGGCGCCACGCAAGCAGGGCGTGGCCGCCATCCTTCGCGACCTGCCCGGCGACCCGGGCGTGCTCATGTGCTCCCTGCCGCACCTCGCCAAGTCAATGGCGTGGATGCTGGAGGCGGCGGGGTTGTCTGCGTCCGGTCCGGCGGGAACGCTGCGCATAAAAGCACTGTCGGCCGTCTATCTGGCGACGCTCCGCGACTGGCTCAACGACGACAGCCCGGACTTGGCAAGGACGATGGCGGGGTTGGACCGCAGGCTCCGCCGCGTCGAGAGCGTCATGCCGGGCTGGCGCATCAGCATGGCGGGCCTTTGCGGGGCACGTCCGTCGCGTCGGCCGACGGATGAGTCGCCGCCTGAGTCGGTGGTTCCGATCGAAACTTGATCGGTTTCGCGCCGGACGCCCCCGCCACGGGGGCGTGATGCTCACCAGCGATTGCTGCACAAGCGAAGATGACGTTTGCCGAACCTACGGTTCGAGTCCTTTGCGCAGCATTATTTCGGTCAAGTTACTGTTTATATAATCTTTTTTTTCCGCGGCGGCGTATTGTGCACTGCAACATAACTGTTGACGCGGAAGGCGAAATCGGGGATACTGACGTCACAGCTAATCCAAGCTGTCATAGCTTTCGATAAAAGGAACGTGTAATGGCGCAACTCCCTGAGTTCATGGACGTCACGAGGGTCATGAAAGACTTCGACCCCGCGAAGTTCGCCGATCAGTTTTCTAACATGCTGAAGCAGTACAAGCTGCCGGGCGTCGATATCGATGCGCTGGTCGCCAGCTCCAGAAAGAACGTCGAAGCCGTGACCCACGCCAACCGTGTCGCGTTCGAAGGCATGCAGGCATTCGCCCGTCGTCAGGCGGAAATGCTGCAGGAAACGATGAACGAGACGACCAAGGCGTTCGAATCGATCTCCAAGGCCGGCTCTCCGCCGGAAGCCGCGGCGAAGCAGATCGAGATGACGAAGAGCGCGTTCGAGAGGGCCGTCAACAACGCTCGTGAAATGTCCGAGATGGTGTCCAAGGCCAATCAGGACGCGACCAACAGCATCAATGCTCGCATCTCGGAACAACTCGACGAAATCCGCGACCTGGCTTTGAAGGCTCAGCAAGCCAAGAAGTAGCCATGGCGAACATCACTGGGCGAGGCGGCTGCCGCATCGGGTGGCCGCTTTGCCTTGTCGATGCGAGCGCGATCGACACCGTGGGCGCCAGGATCGCGGTCCACTCTTGCATCGCACTCCACATCTGCAGAGAGCGCCGATGAGCGTCCTCGCCTTCGACGACTTTTTGAAGGTCGACATCCGTGTCGGCACGATCGTCAGGGCCGAACCGTATCCCGAGGCACGCAAACCCTCCATAAAGCTGTGGATCGACTTCGGTCCGGACATCGGCGAAAAAAAGAGCTCGGCGCAAATCACTCGGCATTATGCGCCGGCGGACCTCGTGGGGCATCAGGTGGCGGCGGTGGTCAACTTTGCGCCCCGCCAGATCGGCAAGTTCCTGTCCGAGGTGCTGGTGCTTGGCTTCCCCGACGACGACGGTGAAGTCGTTCTGATCGCGCCCGACCGGTCGGTTCCTGACGGCGGCCGTCTCTACTGAACCCCACTGCCTTCCCAGGCAGGATCTTTGCGCGCGATTGGATCGCCACCCCGGCTACGCCTGCTCGCCATGACGACCGGGATGATGGCTGTTTGAGCCGTCCGGCTCAGAGCGGAAGGCGCACGCGAACGCGGAGGCCGCCCAGTGCCGACTCTCCGAGGAGGATGTCGCCGCCGTGGCTGCGCACTACGTCGCGGGCGATGGTCAGCCCGAGGCCGACACCGCCCGTGCCCGGATTGCGCGATTCTTCCAGGCGGAAGAACGGCTTGAACACCGCCTCGCGGCGGTCTTCGGGGATGCCCGGTCCGTCGTCCTCGATGATCAATTCGATGCCGGTCGTTTTCCGCTCAGCGCAGATGCGCACCTGGCGCGCATAGCGGGCCGCGTTGTCAACGATGTTGGTCAATGCCCGGTGCAGCGCCATGCGACGGACCGGCACCGTGAGGTCGCCGTCGGTGTGCACTTCGATGCTGGCGCCCTTCCGCCGCGCCGCCCGCACCACCTGATCGAGAATGAGGGTGAGGTCGTTTGGCTCGGGCTTCTCGCTGCCCTCGCCGCGGGCGAACGCCAGGTACCCGTCGAGCATCCGCTCCATCTCCACCAGATCTTCCTTGAGTGCGCCGACGCTGTCGTCCCGGCCCATCATCTCGAGCTGCAGCTTCATTCGGGTCAGCGGCGTCCGCAGGTCATGGGAGACGCCGGCCAGCATCGCCGTACGCTGGCCGATCTGGCGCAGGATGCGCTGGCGCATCGCGATGAAGGCGAGCGCCGCCTGACGCACTTCCTGGGCGCCTTCGGGCTTGAACCGCGGCGCATCGCGCCCCTTGCCGAAATCATCGGCGGCCTGCGCGAGGCGCAACACCGGCTTGACCTGGTTGCGCATGAACAGGGTGGCGACGGCGAATACGATCAGCGAAGTCCCCACCATCCACATAACGAAGACGGACGTCGTCGCGCTGAAGAGGCGTTTGCGGGTGGTCACCAGCCGCAGCACCCCCTCGTCAAGCTGCACCTCGACGACGACGTGGCGGTCGACGCTGTAGGCATCGATGCGGAACGGCCGCGCCACCTGCTCGCGAAGCGCTTCGGCAAGGCTGCTCTCGTCGGACGGAGCGGCGTCTTCAGACTGCTCGGCGAGCGCCTCACCAGGGTGCAGGCTTGCCTCGATGCCCATGTTCTGCGCCGCTCTCGCCAACATCCAGCGCCGGGTCTCCGACGCGGGGAAGTCGTCGAAAGTCGCAACCAGCACCGCAACGTCGCCGGCCAGATCGCGGGCCAGACGGCGGCTGACGGCTTCCCAATGGTTCTCGTAAAAGATGACGGCGGACACGATCTGCAACACGACGAGCGGCATCACGATGATGAGCAGGGCCCGCCCCAACAGGCTGTGCGGCATGAAGTCCTTGATCATCGTGTGCTTCGCTATAACACCCCGCGGACCCGCCGGACCGGGTTGTCCGACCATTCAGTCCGGTTTCAATACATAGCCCTTGCCGCGCACTGTCTGAAGATAGCGCGGATCGCGCGGATCGCGCTCGATCTTGCGCCTGAGGCGCGTAACCTGCACGTCGACGGCGCGGTCACCGCCCGCGGCGCCGCTCATCTCGATCAGCTCTTCGCGGGTGAATGTCACTCCCGGCGCCGCCGCCAAGGTCTGCAGCAGCCCCGCCTCGACCGCGGTCAGTTTTACATACCGCCCGGCGCAGCTCAATTCGCCTCGCGTCAGGTCGAACTCCAAATCACCCATGCGAACATGCTTCGGGATTTGAGGCTGCGGCGCCCGCCGCAGAATGCTCTGGACCCGAAGCAGCAACTCGCGCGGCTCGAACGGCTTGACCAGATAATCGTCGACGCCGCGCTCGAGGCCGGCGATGCGGTCTTCCGTCTCGCCCATGGCGGTCAGCATCAGAATTGGGACCGCGCTTCGACCTCGTAAGTCCTGCGCGAATTCGAGGCCGCTTTCGCCCGGCATCATGACGTCGAGTATGATCAAATCGAACGCCAGGCTCGCCAGCTTGCTGCGTGCGTCGGCCGCGTCGCCGGCGACGGTCACCGCGAAGCCGCTTTCCCCCAGATAGCGGGCCAGCAAACGGCTCAACCGGACATCGTCATCGACCACCAGAATGTGGGCGGGGTCGATGTGGTGGCCGTGCGTCGTCATTTCCTCACTGCGCCTTCGCCAACGCCGGATGCGAGGGTCGCTGCCGTTCCGCAGTCGGCCGCATGCGGAAATTGCACCCGATCGTCCGGGTTGCTGATCGCCCGCAGGACCGTGGTGAAGCCGGAGACCGCCGCGGCGCCGCTTGCCTGGAAGGCCGCAGCGATGCGCTCCGCCTGACGCTCCGTCAGCTTCCGCTCAAGCGCCTCCGCTTCCACCGTCAGATACAAGTGCCGGCGGCGGCGGTCGGTGCGGTCCGGCCGCTGCACCACGAAGCCCTCTCGCATCAATTGCCGGAGAACCGGCGCCAGGCTCTGCTTGGTGATTTTGAGTATCGTCAGCAAGGCGCTGACGGTGATCCCCGGCTCCCGGCCGACGAAGTAGATGACGCGGTGGTGCGCCCGGCCGAAGCCGTATCGCAGCAGCATGGCATCGGCATCCCCGGTGAAGTCCCGATACGCAAAAAACAGAAGCTCGACCGCCGTCCGCAGCGCCGGCTCGCCCAGATCGAGGGGCGGATCATCGGTGCTTTGGTCCATGGTTTGCCCTGCGGCCCTGCGTCCGATTGTGCAACGCCACTGCGCGCGACAGAATACGTCAGGATCGTTGACATATATGACCGCCGATGTTACGAAACGCAAGCACGTCTTGAAATTCTGACATATTCATTCGCGTTTTCTCCGAGCGGAAGGGACGCGTGGCTAGCGCAGGAAAGATGAAGTCATGGGTGCGACACAACCATTCGACGATCGAGACGGCCTGATCTGGTATGACGGTGAACTCAGGCCGTGGCGGGAGGCCAATCTGCACGTGTTGTCGCACGGATTGCACTATGCTTCCGCGGTGTTCGAGGGCGAACGCGCCTACGGCGGTACCATCTTCAAGCTGACCGAGCATTCGGAGCGACTGGCATTGTCGGCCCAGGCGCTCGGTTTTGCTTTGCCGTGCTCGGTGGAGGACGTGGACCGGGCGTGTGCCGAAGTCATCGAAGCCAACAACATCGTCGACGGGTACGTGCGCCCCATCGCCTGGCGCGGCAGCGAGATGATGGGCGTCTCGGCGCAGACCACACGCATTCACCTGGCGATCGCCGCTTGGCCGTGGCCTTCATATTTTTCACCGGAGGCGCGCATGGCCGGCATTCGGCTCAAAACCGCGTCGTGGCGGCGGCCGGCCCCGGATACGGCGCCGGTGCACGCCAAGGCTGCGGGCCTGTACATGATCTGCACCATGTCCAAGCACGGCGTGGAGGCCGAGGGGTATGATGACGCTTTGATGCTGGACTGGCGCGGCCTGATCGCGGAATCGACCGGCGCCAACATCTTCATGGTTATGGGAGACGGCCGCGTCCACACGCCGACCCCCGACTGCTTCCTCAACGGCATCACTCGCCGTACGGTGATCGATCTTGCGCGGGCGCGGGGAATAGAGGTCGTGGAACGGCAGATTCGACCCGAGGAACTGAGCGAGACCAGTGAAGTGTTCATCACCGGCACCGCCGCCGAGGTGACGCCGGTGCGATCGATTGATGATCACGGTTTCAGCCCCGGCGATATTACTCGCGCATTGATCGAGGACTACGCACGGGTGACCGGCCAGAAGAATGGCCAGAGTATCGCCGCCGGAGCGGTCGCCGCCGCCTGATCCGCCGTCACGACGGATAGAAGTCCACGCGATGTCGCAGGACTAAGCGCGGCAGAGGGTCACGCGAAGACCGCCAAAATAACGACCTCCACCGTCAGCATGAGCGCGGTGGTGAGGAACACGGATACCAGCGTTTTCGTTTCGACGTGCATGAACGACTCCGTTTTTCTGCGCCCGTACTCCTACAGGCTGGATAAACCCGTCGTCCCTTTCACGATCTCCCCGTTGTGTTGTTGTAGCCGGTAGCAGGCGGAGCACCGCTACGCGCTAGCTGCGACCAGCGTGTCTTTGATCGCGTTTGCGGGATACAACGAAAACGCGCGCAAAAGCAAGAAGTTTATCAACTTTCTGTATATGATTCTTAGCGCTTCTTTATATGGTAGCGTCGGATTTCAACCTCCCGCATGAGGTGCAACAGGGGGCTTGTCTGCCAGGGCGCGTCGGATCTTGCGGGTGCAGTAGAACATCAGCACAACGGCCACGGTGAATGGGAAGACAGCGGGACCGATGCCGGCGTCGGCGAGGGCGCTGGCCTTGGCGACGACCACCACCACCGCGACCACGAACACGTCGAGCATCGACCATTTGCCGATGGCTTCGAACACGGCCGGAAGCCGGCTCGAGGTCAGCGACCCGGCCCGGAGCCGCTGCCACAGCAGCAGAAGCACGCCGATCTTCACCATCGGCATGACGATAGAGAACGCGGTGAGGATGACGGCGATGAGGATGTCGCCCGTTTCCACCAGGATGCGGACGCCGTCGACGATCGAATATGAGCCATGAAAAATCCACAAGTTGCTAACCTCCATGATCGGCATCAGCAAGCCGGCCACGAGACAGACGAGGGCGACCGCCAGCGTCACCGCGACATGAAGGCCGGGACCGGGGCGTAGCGGCACTCCGCCGGCGTCAATCTGCCGTTCTCCCTGCCGCACTGGATCGAACCCTCCGACCTGCGTTTACCCTCGACAAACTCAGGGTGAGGTTCTGTACTCGGTTGACGTTCCGGTTTGAAGAACAACACGATAAAACTCCGCCGCCGCGATCAGTGTCAGGGGAGCCGACTGAGCCAAATCGTCACCCGGTCGATCACGTCGCCCATGACAAGCAGGTCCCAATGCCCGAGTTCGCCGATGATCTCGGTACGGGCGTGTGAGACGAGTCCGCCGACGGTCTCGGCGTAGGCTTCCGGCAGGAAGCACTCGTCGCGGGCGCCGACCAGCACCAAAACCGACTGGTCGCCGCGCATGCCCGCGAGCCCGGCCTTCCAGGAACCGGGATCGAACGCCATCATTGTTGCGTAGGGCCATGACAGCGTTTCGCGCCCGTCGCGCGCCGCCAGCGGCTGGTTAAACTCCAGCACGGGGACTTGGTTCAGCCACGGGATGCCGCGTTCGTTCAGCGCGCTGAGGGCGGCGATGCGCTTGGGAAAAGGACGGATCCAGCCGCCGAGGCCCGGTCGCGTGGTCGGCGCCCGCGCACCGAGGAACGGCGCCAACAGCAGGTAGGCGGCAACGTCGCTGGCAATGTCGCTGGCGGCGACACGGACGACGAGACCGCCACCCGCCGAATGGCCTCCGAGTATGATGGCGGACGGGCGCTGGCGCTCCCGGACACGGGCGACCAGATCGCCGATGTCGTCCCGCATCTGCTGCGCGTAGGAGACGGCGGGGCCGGGGCATGAAAGCCCGTGGCCGCGCATGTCCGGCGCGTAAACCTGGGCCAGTCCGCGCGCGGCGATGGCCCGTGCCAGGACGTGCAGGTGCCCCCCATGGCCGGCCGAGCCGTGCACCAGAACCAGGGCGCGATCGCTGTCCGCCGGCCAGTGGCGGTACGCGAGCGACGCTCCATCCCGCGTCGCGAACGTCGAGGCTCGCGGCATCCCGCTCCAGTCGGCGGCGAGAAAGCGCCGGAAGCTCGCCTCGTCGACGCGGCTTTCAACGGCTTGCGTCTCGTCGCTGCCGACGTCCCGCAACAGGGCGAGCAACTCGCTGTCTTGCGTCACGCTCCGACCCCGGCATCCGAAGTAGCCAGCGCCCGCGTCGTCATCAGAACGCCCACGAAAGCTGCAGCGTGAAGATGTCTACGGCGTTCTCGCTCTCGCCGGAAAGGTTGCCACGGAAGGTGTTGCCGGGATCGCCGGCGGCGAGATCGATAGAGCCGTCGTCCACGAACAGGTGGGTGTAGCCGATGCCGACCTGCAGGCTGTCGAGCGGCTGAAACGAGGCGCCGACGGAGAGCCAGGTGCGGCTGCTGGCCGGGATCCGCGGTGTCCGCCGGTCATCAGGGATCGGCGTCTGGTCATAGGCCAAGCCGGCGCGCAGAGCCCATCGGTTATCAGGCCTGAACGTGACCCCGGCGGCGAAGAACCAGCTGTCGTCCCAGTCCTGCTCGGTAAAGTTGTCCGGTTGCGCTGGATTGTCGAAGCGGATCCGCAACTCCTCGAACCGGCTCCACCGCGTCCACGCCGCTTCCGCCATCACCGACCAGCGGGCGTCGATGTCCTGATGCACGCCGAAGGATACCATCTCCGGTGTCGTCACGCTGGCTTTCGCGCCGGTGTCCACAAAAAGGCCGGTCGCGCCCGAGAGCGCGGCCCCGACGCCGGCGCTGTCGAAGCGGAAATCGGCGTCGCCTTCCAGCTCATGATCGATCTTCGAGCGGAACGCCGCGCCGAAGCGCGTGCCCTCCCACGGCTCGACCAGCACCCCGAGATTGAAGCCGACCGCGACGTCGTCGCCGTTGACCTCGGCAGATCCGTCCTGCGCCGCAGGGACGGCGCCCGGGATGCCGCTCAATGCCCCGATGGTACCGAAATCGACGGCGTTGCTGAGCTTGGCGTCGATGTACTGGATCTGCATCCCGGCGCCGAGGGCGATCATGTCGCTGACCTGGTATGACACCATCGGCGTCGCGGTTACGGTCCGGAGCCGCGAGCGGAGCGCATGATAGCGCCCGCGCCAGCCGTCGTCATAGTCGGTCTCCAGCCCGAACGGCACGTTGACCGCCAGTCCCAGCCGCAGGCTCGGTTGCACCGCCCACATTGCGAATGTTGCCGGGACTAGAGCATCGACGGCGATGTCATCGCCTCCGTCGCCGCCTCCGGTCGGGGTTCCGGTCACGGTGCTCGACGCGGATCCAGTGAATTCCGAACGCGGCATGATATAACTGCCCACGACCGCCACGGCGCTATCCGGCTGGCGCGCCATCGCCGCCGGGTTGAAATAACTGTACGTGATATCCTCGGCGCCCGCCGTGCTGCCTGCAAAGGCGTTGCCGAGCGCCGTCGCACTTTGTTCGCGTATCGCGAAGCCCGCAGCACATGCTGGCCCCGTCGCCAACGACGCAATCGCGATGATCCCGAAACCGACGACCGCCACACTCATGCCAATATTGCGCTGCAGCACTATACCCTCCAGACTCAGGTCGGCTAGAGAACCGACGGGCGATCGCTTCGTCCCCCAAAACGGGCAGAGTTTGGAGGATGAGCGCAACGGCGACAAGGCGCAAGGCGCCTGTTGGCGCAAGGATTTTTGTTGCCCGCATGCGGACATCGCCACGGCTGCCGCAATGCCCGGCAAACCGTTGCGCGGCTACATCACGTCGATGTCATGGTGCGATCCGTTCCACAGGCTTGCGCCGGATGGTGTTCATATGGATTCGGGTGTCCCGCGAGCGTGTCCTTGCTCAGTGCGCGTGCCGTCTCGCCCGGCGACGGTCTTGTGCCTTAACAAGATGCCGCATCCGCCGCAGATCCGCATCCGACAGCGCCATCGCCGTTTCCACCCACAAATCGACGATGTCGATCAGTTCCGCCCGCGGAACTGGCTGGACGATTTTCTTCGCCTTGAGTAGCGCCTGCTTCGCTCCCCACACCCGGTCATTGCGGGCGACGAAGTCGTAGACCGCATCGACTCCCTCACCATCCTCGGCGACTACGTCAACGATGTCCATGTCATGGAGCTCTTCCGCTGTATAGATGCGGCCGCTCAGGATGATGCGCTCTGCCGCGGTCGCATTGAGACGCCGGGACAAGAAGCTGTAGGCGCCCATACCCGGGAACAAGCCAAACAAGACCTCCGGCAGACCAAACTTGCTGCTGCGCTCGGCAATGATGACATCGTTGGCGAGGGCTGCTTCGAATCCGCCGCCGAGTGCATCCCCCTGAACCAGAGCGATCGTGCACACCGGCAGACCGAACCGCTCCGCGATCCGGTGCTGGCCACCGGCGCAGGCGCGGGCATAGTCCGTCAAGCGCGCGCGATCGCCCGCCTCGATCAAGTCCAGAAACAGGGCGAGATTGCCGCCGAGGTTGAAAATGCCGGGCAGGCGGGAGCGGAGAACCAAATAGCGCAGAGGATGAACGGCCCCCGCGCCGTCGCGACGGAACGCCGCCTCCAGCCCGTCGCCGAACGCGTGCATGTCGGCGAGCAGGCTTTCGGTAAAACTCGGGCGCCCCGTCGGCGCCATCCTCCACCATAACAGCCGCCCTTGACGTTCGTAATCCACGACCAGTTCGGTGAGTGGCTCCGGCGTCGCCAGCCACTCGGGCTGATCGTCTCCTTCATACGGTGTCATTGGAGCGTCGAACAGCGGGTGCGGCATCGCCGCCGTCGCCGCTGCCGGCGATCCGATCGTCCACCGAAGATCGGTGGCGGTGGCAGTTCTCAGGGCGTCCGCCCTCATCTCTGGCCGTACGTGCATGATTTCATTTCCCGTCGCTGTGGTGAGTTGCTGTTCGGTAACGTTGCACCGAGGGTACTTTGGCATTAGCATGCTCATCCTACACCCAGACGGGGTACACCACAAAAATGCGTTGATGAAGCACGACGTTTATGCCGCTATACCGTGTGTGTTGATTTCGATGTCCGACAACAATCGTTCTTGCTTCGTGCTGAGCAAGCACCACCGGCTGAACGGAAAGCATGATCTGTATTACAGGACACTTATTTGGATACGCTGCTCCATGATCGGTTCTGATAGGCGAAGATGCAGACGAACATCGGCTCCCATCTAATATTAATTGATCGTCGAACGAGAAAGGCAGTAATCCCGAATGGGGAGCCGTGGCGTTCGTGCAAGACGGGTGCCTCGTAGAAAGCGGGACAGGATATGCCAGTCGTTGTCATCGTCGATGACCGCGCGTTGAACCTCAGGATCCTGAGAAGCTGCGCCGAGCAGCTAGGAGAGGGAGTGGTCGTCCGCACCTATTGTCGTGCCGCCGATGCGCTGGACTCACTCCCGGCTGACCGACCGGATCTGATCGTAACCGATTATGTGATGCCCGGCATGTCCGGCGAGGAACTCATTTACCGCTGCCGCGCATCGCCGGTCGGCGCCGACATCCCGATCGTCGTGGTCACGGCGTTCGAGGACAAGGAATGCCGCTACCGAGCGTTCGACGCCGGTGCCAGTGATTTCCTTCTGAGCCCGGTCGACCCCCGCGAATTCTGCATCCGCGCGCGCCACCTGCTCACACTCCGCGCCCAGCAACAGACGCTGCGCAACCGCGCCTCCTCCCTGGAAACGCAGCTGGCGGCCGCGCTCCGCCGCCATGCGGAAGAGCTGCAGCAGCGGGAGCGCAATCTCCGGCGTATCGTCAACACCGTTCCGGCCCTGATCAGGGCCGCCGATGAGACCGCGGTGATCACCCTGCTCAACGAATACCATGAGCAGGTTTTCGGGCTGGCCGTCAACGACGTCGCCGGCAAGACATTGAACGAGGTGTTCGATCCCGACTACGGCGATCGGCACGAAGCCCTTAACCGCGCTGTCCTGGCGCAGGATCGGACGCTCACGGACGTAGAGGAAACCATCACGGATATCCAGGGACGGAAGCGGGTGTTTCTGACCACCAAGGCGCCGTTGAATGCAGAAGACGGCAACTCTCCGCAAGTGGTGACTGTGTCGATCGATATCACCGACCGGAAGCATGGTGAACAAGCTCTTCGCGAGAGCGAGCAGCGCTTTCGTGCGCTCGTGGAAGGCTCCCTGCTTGGCATCGTCATCAAGCGCGACGGCAAGCCACTATTCGCCAACCAACAGTATGCCTCGATTTTCGGCTACGACAGCCCCGCCGAGATCCTCGCCCTGCCGACGCTGGATGTACTCTATGCACCGGGCGAACGGGACCGCGTCCGGCGCTATCGGGCGAACCGGAATGCCGGGAAGACAGCGCCGATCCGCTACGAGGTGCAGGGCCTCCGCCGCGACGGCACGCTGATCTGGAACGAGGCACAGGTGCAGCGGGTCTCGTGGCAAGGAGAGACGGCCTATCAGTTCACCGTCGCCGACATCACGCTGCGCAAGGAATACGAGTTCCAACTCGAGCGCCAAGCCAACTTCGACGCTCTGACCGGCCTGCCCAACCGAGTTCTCGTTCTCGACCGCCTTCGTGGCGCGATCCTCAGCGCCACCCGCCACGATCACAAGGTCGGCGTTCTGTTCCTCGATCTGGACAACTTCAAGAAAATCAACGACACGCTCGGCCACGCCACCGGCGATATGCTGCTCAAGATGGCGGCGGACAGGCTGACTGGATGCGTCCGCGCCGAGGATACCGTCGCCCGCCTCGGCGGCGACGAGTTCACCGTGATCCTGCCGAAGCTGTCCTCGGCCGATCAGGCGGAACCAGTCATCCAGAAGATTATCGACGCGTTCGCGACCCCATTCGTACTGGGGGCCGACGAGGCGTTCGTAACAGTGAGCATCGGGGTGACCGTCGCCCCCGACGACGGATCGCACGCTCATCTCCTCATGCAGAACGCCGACGCGGCGATGTATCGCGCCAAAGAACAAGGGCGCAACACGTTCCAGTACTTCACGACGGATCTGAACCGTCGCGCCGTGGAGAGGATGCGGCTCGAAAGTCACCTGCTCCGCGCGCTGGAGCGCGATGAACTTTGCCTCCATTATCAACCGATCTACGATCTGCGCACCATGGAGGTGGTCGGCGCGGAAGCTCTGCTGCGATGGGTCAACCCGGTACTCGGCTCGGTTGAGCCGGAACGTTTCATTCCGCTCGCCGAAGATACCGGCCTGATCGTCTCGATCGGCGCGTGGGTGTTGGACACGGCGTGCCGCCAGATCGCCGACTGGAAGCGCCGGGGTTTCCCGGCACCGCGCGTTGCCGTCAACATCTCCAGCCGCCAGTTCCGCGGCCGCGACCTGCTGAACACCTTGAGCGAAACCCTCCACAGGCACGGGATCGACAACCAAGCGATCGAGTTGGAGATCACCGAGGGGCTCCTGATGGACGAGCTGCCGCAAACCAAGAACAATTTGCGCGAGCTGGCGGCACAAGGCGTCCGCCTGTCCCTCGACGACTTCGGCACCGGCTATTCGAGCCTGAAGTATCTGTCGCAGTATCCCGTCACGACGCTCAAGATCGACAAGACGTTCGTCGCCGACGTTCCGGCGGATGCGGGCGACGCTTCCGTTGTCGAAG
Source organism: Rhodospirillales bacterium (assembly GCA_016710335.1). Lineage (NCBI taxonomy): Bacteria > Pseudomonadati > Pseudomonadota > Alphaproteobacteria > Rhodospirillales > Rhodospirillales bacterium. The sequence continues at coordinate 107,044 of JADJXQ010000025.1, read as the reverse complement.
CGATTATCGCCATGGCCTGCCGGCTGGGGGTGGAGGTTGTCGGGGAAGGCATTGAAACCGAAGATCAGTTGCAGTTCCTGAAGGCGCACGGCTGCCACATGGGGCAAGGCTTCCTGTTCAGCCGGCCCTTGCCGGCCGAGGAGTTCGAGCGCGCGGTAAGCACGCACAATGGCACTGCAGCGGCCGGCGGCGGACGCCTTCAGAGCCTTCCCGCCGTGCCGATGAAAGCCAGAGGCCGCTGAGCGTTCACCTGCAATGGGCGCCAGTCCCTTCACTTTGAGTCCCTGACCGGGTAATGATGCGGCCCGTATCCGACGGAGACGGAAGGCAGTATGGCTTTTGGGTTAGGGGAAGACAGGCGGCGGCGCCGGCGGCGCATGCGCTGGACCCTGTTTAAGTGGATCGTGGCGCTCGGCTTGATCGGCCTCGCCGGCTACTGGGCATACGACGAGGGCGCACGGCTCGCCGGCACGGAGGTCACGCGCCTGGAGCGGGAGATCGACACTCTGTCGACGACGGTGGCCGACCTCCGCGAGCGCGATGCCGAACAGCAGTCGGAGGTCGCCGCAGCCCGCGCCCATGCGGAGGAATGGCGTCAGCGCTATCAACGGGAAGTCCCGGCCGGCGACCTCAAGCAGTTGTTCGACCTGGTTCGTGCCAAGCTCGACGCCGGCGTTCCCAGCGAACGCTTGAGCTTCGTCATCGACGCTGCCCGGAAAGAGGACGAATGCACGGATGACCCGGAGACCAAGCGTTTCGTGATCCCGACGCCGCTCAATAGGGGAGCCGCCGATTCCACCCGGTTCGCGAACGGCACGCTGATCGTCCGGGCTACCGGCGCCACCGCCCGCGACGCCGCCGGCAACATCGAAGCTTGGTTCGACACGGCGGAGCCGATCCAGGTGCGCATCACCCACATCAGCGGCAAGGAATGGGAGTTCTCCGGCGTCTTGCCACTAAACCTGCAGCTTGTCGTCGCCGATCAGGAATACCGCTTTAACCTCGCCGCCGGCGCGCGCGGCTACGTGGAGGTGACGGGGCAGGTATGCCGCTATCCGTAAGCGCCACCCACACCGCTGGCTCCGACGCTGCGGGAATCAATCCTTGCGGTAGGGATTGTGAATGGAGTCCAAGAGCGCCGCGAACACGCTGCGCACCTGTGCTTCGTCGCACCCCATCAGGAGCGCATCTTCGAAGGCGTCCTGACATTGTTGGCGGAGTTCTTCCAAATTCTCGTTCAGAACCTTGAGCTTCTCCTCGCAGGATACGACGGCGCCATCGGGCTGCCGCCAGACGATGCCTCTTTCCGTGCCCGTTCCACCCGCCATGACGTTGCCTCTGTCGATCCCGCCGCGATTCTTCACAGTAATTTTGCGTGAGTGTGGGAATTCAAATCGTCGCCGACAAGAGGCCCCGTTGTTCGAATCCTCACTGCAGATGGCGACGAAAGTCGATCAACAGCGCCTTCAGCTCCGATTCGTCGACCCGCCGCGCAGCCTGCTCCGGCGTCATCCAGACACGATCCCGCTGCTTCCGTTCCGGCCAGTCCTCGCACACGGTCTGCACCAGCATGGGAAAGACCTGGACGTGGCACCTTCGCCGGCCGGCGCTCTCGTCGGCTTTCACGTATGTGTAGGTGCTGATGCAGCGGGCGTCCGTCGTTCCCAGCACGCCCGCTTCCTCGAAGGCCTCTTTGGCCGCAGATTCGGCCGGCGTCATCCCTGGCTCGAGGTTGCCTTTCGGGAGAACCCAGCGCCTGGTGCTTCGTGACGTCACCAGAATCACCTCGGGCTCGCGCTGGCGCCAGCGGTAGGCGAGCACCGCCGATTGCGGAACTCCGCCTTCATCCTGGTCCTCCGACCGGCAGCGCGGTGCTGTCCTCCCGCAGAATCGCTGAAACAGCCGTCGCATCAGGTCATGGGCCGCCACGCGATTCAGCCTTCTTGCAACAAAATAACAGGGCTTCCAACAATTTTTGGTGCAGGCTTACGCCAGCCTGCATTAAGTTGCCGCAGGTTGTAAGTTGATGCAGCAAAGGTAACCATCATGAGCAACGACATCCAGAAGATGTCTCAGGATTTTCAGCATCGCGTCCGCGAAGTGGCCTACTTCATGTGGGAAGCGGCCGGGCGGCCGGTAGGCATGGCGATGCAGTTCTGGGTCGAGGCGGAGCAGCAAGTGTTCAAGACCATGCAGGTCGCGACCGAAGCGATGATGCCGTCGGCGCGGCACGAACCTGCGAAGAATGAGGAGGAGCCGACCGGAAAGCCCGCGTCGTCGGCCGAGCAGAAAAAGCCGGTCAAGTCCGGCGCGTCCGAGAAGCAATCCGGCAAAACCGACAAGACTCTCAAGAAAACGGCATCCGCTGCGGGCGCAGACAAGAAGCAGAGCGCAACGCCGGCCGAAAAAACTGCGACGAAAGCTTCCAGCAAACCCAAGAAAACAGCAACGACGAAAAAGTCGTAACTGCCGCGTACGGCGCGCTCATGCTGCGAGGGGGCCTATGCTTCAGCCAAGCTCAGCATAAGATACTGTTTTTGCTGGCTCGCCTTTCGGTTCACCACGTTTCCGCCGTTCAAACCAGTACCTCACCCTGAGCGTGTCGAAGGGTGAGGTTGTCGTTTTCGAAGCGGACGCATTGATGCGTCAGAGCTAAGCCCTCACCTTCTTGGCTCAGGGCCGGCACGCATCATCCGTCCCCGTCGCGGGTGCCCCGGCCGGTCCGCCGGGCGGCGGTGTGAGCGAGTATGCCTTCCTTGACGTCAGGGCTCGCATCGCGCCAAGCCGCAATCTCATCCACCGTCCGATAGCAGCCACGGCAGAACCCGGTTTCGCCGTCGATCTCGCAAACCCCGATACAAGGTGAATTCAACGCCTTAGTGACCCCTGTGCCTTTGCCGTCAAGCCCGGTTTCTACTTCAGTTGCTGCAGTGCAGCATAACCTCTAGACTGGGATCAAGCCATGGGTAAGATGGTCGCGACCGCTGCCTTGTGCTTCCAATTGCCGGTGACGCATCGTCTCCTCCATGCCGATTCGCAATTTAAACAAGCTGTTCTACCCTCGCTCGCTGGCGGTTATCGGTGCATCCGCCGACGCGGACAACCCGGGCAGCCGGGTCATGCGCAACCTGCTGCAGGGACAGTTCCAGGGGCCGGTGATGCCGGTCAGCGCCCGCCATGTCGCCATCTCGGGCGTGCTGTGCTATCCTGGGATCGCCAAGCTGCCGCTCACCCCGGACATGGCAATCCTTAGCGTTAGCCCCGCAGAGGTTCCCTCCAGCCTCCGTCAACTGGGCGAACGCGGAACGCGTGCGGCGATCGTGCTGTCGCCGACGGACGCCTTTGCCGAGGACCCGCACGGGCGCGGCTTCCACGACGCCATCCGGTCCGCGGCGCAGCCATTCGGCATGCGCGTTCTCGGGCCAAATTGCATGGGCCTGATGGTGCCGCATATCGGACTCAACGCCAGCACCGGTCACCTGCCGGCGGAAACAGGCGGCGTTGCCTTCGTGTCGCAATCCGCAGCCATCTGCTCCTCCGTCCTCGACTGGGCCCGGCGCCGTGATATCGGGTTCTCCCACTTCGTCTCCCTGGGCGATGCCATCGACATCGACGTGGCCGACGTGCTCGACTACCTCGGCAGCGATGCGATGACGCGGGCCATTCTCCTCTATGTGGAGAACATCAGCCGCGGCCGAATTTTCATGTCGGCGGCGCGCGGCGCCAGCCGCAATAAGCCGATCATCGTGATCAAGGCCGGGCGCTCGCCGGAGGGCCAGCGCGTCTCCCAGTTCCGCTCGCGTACGCCGACAGGCGCCGACGATGTCTATGACGCCGCCATTCGCCGCGCCGGCATTCTGCGCGTGTACAGCTTCGGAGAGCTGTTTGCGGCGGTGGAGACGTTGGCGCGGGTGCGGCCACTCAAACGCGACAGGCTGGCGATTCTCACCAATGGCTACGGCATGGCGATCATGGCCGCGGATACGCTGGCGACCAAAGGCGGGCATCTCGCCGAACTGTCGTGCGACACCATCGGCAAGCTTGAGCGTGTGGTGGGCAATGGGGGTTACCGCAACAACCCGGTAAGCATTGCCACCGATGCTCCGTACCAGACCTACGAAGCGGCGGCGCGCATTCTGCTCGACGCGAAAGAGGTCGACGCTTTGATGGTTCTCCACAGCCCGACGGGAACCCAGTCCAGCGTTCATGCGGCGGAGGCCATCGCGCGCGTGGCGAAAAGCAGCCGCATAAACGTCCTGACCAGTTGGATGGGCGGCCAAACGGCCGAAGCCGGGCGGCAACGGTTTGCCGCGGCTGGTGTGCCGACCTACGATACGCCGACCCAGGCAGTTGACGCGTTCATGCACATGGTGCGCTTCCGGCGCAATCAGGAGATCCTGATGGAGACGCCGGACTCGACACCGCTGGAGTTCACCCCCGACACCGACTTGGCGCGCCGGAAAATCGCGGCCGTGCTGACGTCGGGCCCTGTGGATGTGGACGAAGCCGACGCCGGCGCCATTCTGGCGGCGTATGGCATCCCGCTGGCGAAGACTGCCGTTGCCGCCACGTCGGCCGAAGCCGCAGAACGGGCGGAGCAGTTAGGCTTTCCCGTGTTCTTGAGGGTGCTGGCCGGAGAGGATGCGGCCGGTTTGGAGCCGCCGGGGGTGTCGTCCTACCTGAATGACCGCGCGTCGGTGCGGCGCGCCGGCAAAGCCTTGCTGGCGGCCTTCCAACGCCAACACCCGGGGGCATCGCCGGCGGGGCTGCTGGTGAAGCGGTCGCCGCTCCGCCGCTACGGCCGCGAGGTGCGCATCCACATGTCGGGCGACCCGGTATTCGGCCCGGTCATCGTCTTCGGCCAAGGCGGTCTCGCCGGGCATCTGTCCGGGGACCGCGCCGTTGCGCTGCCCCCCCTCAACATGAACCTTGCGCAGGAGTTGATTTCGCGCACGAGCATTGCTGCCACTCTGGCGGGCAGCGCGGAGGTGCCTCCCGCCGACATGGAGGCGTTGTGCCTGACCCTCGTCAAGATTTCCCAACTCATCGTCGATCTCCCGCAGATCGTCGAACTGGAGATCAATCCCCTCCTCGTCGATGATCAGGGCGTCGTCGCCATGGAGCAGCGACTCCGCGTGGCTTCCGTTTCGGCCGAAGCGGACCGGCGCATGGCCATCCGCCCTTACCCGAAGGAGTTGGAGGAGGACTTGGTGCTGCCGTCCGGGCAGCGGGTGCTGCTGCGGCCGATCCGGCCTGAAGACGAACCCGCACACTACGAGTTTCTGTCGCGGGTGAGTCCGGAAGACATCCGTTTGCGGTTTTTCGGGTCCATCAGCCGGCTCCCCCATACCGAGATGGCGCGATTGACGCAGATCGACTACGACCGGGAGATGGCGTTCATCGCGACCGCGCCGGCCGGAACCGGCGTCGGCATGGATACTCTCGGCGTGGTGCGCACCGTTACCGACCCCAACAACGAGACCGCCGAATACGCCATTCTCGTGCGCTCCGACGTCAAGGGACAGGGGCTCGGATGGAAGCTGCTGGACAAGATGGTGCACTATTGCCGCAGCCGTGGCACGCGGCAGATCGTCGGCCAAGTGCTGCGCGACAACTTCCGCATGTTGTCCATGGTGACCGGCATGGGCTTCAAAAGCCGGTCTATTCTGGAAGACGACATCGTCGAGGTGACGCTGGACCTTTGAGCCGCCCGGGCGATGCGACCTTCAGGCCTTCGGTTCCAGCGACACCTGGTCGGCTGCTGGATACACCGGCTGATCGAAGGAGGTCGCGTCAACTTCAAAAGTCGCCGTGACCGAGCGGTGGATCAGCCGCACCAATGGCACCCGCGGTTCGGCGAAAATGTCGTGGCTGAGGAAAGCCAGAAGGAATTGAACACCGAGGATGATCGGCAAGGCGGCGAGCATGACCGTGCCGGCCGGGGTGACGATGTTGAGGGCGGCGTGGGCCATCCATTGTTGAACGCCGTAAACTGTCCCGAACGTCACGAGCGGAAACGACAGCGCCAGCTCGATCGACGCGATGGAGAAGCCCCGGAGGAAATAGCCATAAATGATCCGCCGCACGGTGTTGTTGGCGTGGCCCACCAGGAACGACGGCCAGACTTGGCGAATGCGCAGGTTGCTGACCTCTCCGCCGTAGCAGGCGCGCATCGGAAAATCCTGAACCACGGCGCGGATCGTGTTCAGGCGAAACAACATGTCGCTCTCGAAGAAGTAACGCCGACTTACCTTGTGGAGCGGGAGGAGTTGCAGCACTCGGGTGGACACGGCCGTGAAGCCGTTGGTGGGATCCATGACCGACCAGTAGCCGGACGACAGCTTGGTCATGAGCGACAGCATCGCGTTGCCAATCAGACGCTTGCGGGGCATCTCCACAAGGTCGTCGGGACTGAAGAAGCGGTTGCCTTTGACATAATCGGCCCAGCCGCGGCTGATCGGATTGGCGATCGCCGCGATCAGCGCAGGATCTGCCTGGCCGTCGCCGTCGAGCTTGACGACAATGGTCGCGTCCGTCTGCATCGCGGCGCGATAGCCGGTGATGGTGGCGCCGCCCACGCCCTGGTTGCGATCATGCCGAAGCACCGTGACCCGAGGATCGCTGCACGTCGCGCAGACGAGCCCGCCACTGTCCTCGGGGCAAGAATCATCCACCACGAATATGTAGGCCACTTCCGGTCCGATACCCGCTAGGATCTGAACAATCGTGTTCCTGACCCGGAAGCAAGGCACAACAACCGCAATGACCGGTGGCTCCAGCAGCGGCGGCAGTTCGACATCGGACAATCCGCGGGACGGATAATGACCCGTTCTCATCATTGCCTTACGTCTCGCAAGTCTTGAACGTCCATGAGTGCGTGTGGTTTTTCCTCCCAACATCATTCTCCGGCAAACGCGGGCTCTCCGCAAGCTGGCGTTTTTGCACCGCAAGCTTCGTCAACCGAAAGTGCGCGGGGTCACCCTGCCGTAACGTTCACTCTCGATCTCGAGTACCACCGAGACGCCGCCGCGTGCGCTTCACGCGTTGTCGCAAACACCTTGCGCATCCTGGACTTTCTCGAATCGATGCAAGTCCGTGGCACGGTGTTCGCCGTGGGCCGCGTCGCCCGCGCGCAGCCGGCACTGATCCGTACCGCCGCGGCGCACGGCCATGAGGTCGCCTGCCACAGCCTGGATCACCGCCCCATTGACCAAGCAGACGAGTCGGCCTTCCGCGCCGATACGGCGACTGCCAAGGCCATGCTTGAGGACATCGCAGGCGTCGCGGTCGTGGGGTTCCGCGCGCCGGTGTTCTCGATGACACCACGGACGCCGTGGGCGGCGGGTGTCCTCCGCGACCTCGGCTTTCACTACTCGTCGAGCGTGATGCCGGCAGCCAGTCCCCTTTACGGCGATCCGATGGCGCCGCCACACCCGTTCCGCTGGATCAGCGGTCTCGTCGAACTTCCCTGCCCGGTGGCGCGCCTCGGCCCGCTGGTGTTCCCCTTCCTCGGCGGCATCTACCTGCGCTATCTGCCGATCCAGGGCCTGCAGGCGTTGCTGCGGCGGCGGGCGGGGACGGGGTTGTGGACCTACTGCCACCCATACGATGTGGACGCCGAGGAGGGGCTGGTGCGGTTCGCCGGCGCCGGACGCGTCGCGTCGCTGCTCCTGTCCCTCAATCGCCGCCGCACCTTCGAGCGGCTGCGGGCGGTCTTGGCAGACGGCGCAGCGCCGCCGCTGGCAGAGCGCATCGCCGCCGGGGAATTCGCAGATGCGCCGGACTATGTGCCGGGCCGGGCCCCGGACGCCGGAGCAAGGTGACCGGCCGCCGCGGCCACCGGGAAAACCAGCGCCAGCACCGCCACCTGCCCCAACACCAGGGCGAGGCGCACCGCAAGCGCCAAAGTCACCGCTCGTGCCGTCTCCACATCGAACGCCATCAGCACCCCGGCCAACCCTGCTTCAGCGACCCCGAGGCCGCCGACCGTGTAGACAGGGATTGCGCCGATCACCTGGACGGCTATGCCCGCCAGAACCATCTGCTCCCAGTCGAGCGCGGCATTGAAGGCGTGAAACAAACAGACGACGGTTGCCGCCGCCGCGAGCCATGCCCCAAAGGTCAGGGCAAGGACCGAAAGACGCACCTGGATGCGCATGATCCGCCGCGACCAGCGGCTGGCCTGCAGCGCGAGCAGCACCACCGTCCGCGCCAGCCTCGCCCGCCGTCCGAACCACTGCAGGCAGATCACGCTGACCATCGTCAACAGGCGGGGCAGGCTGAGCCAGCACGCCAGGACGGCCGCGCTGCCGCCGGCGATGATGAACCACAGCACGATCGATCGGGCGTGCTCCATGAAGGCCAACAGCACCGTCGACAGGAATAGAACGGCCAACACCACCGTGTCGGAAAGACGCTGATACACCAGATTTCCGACTGCGGCACCGAGCCGCTGCCGAGCGATGCGGTTCAGCAGCAAAAGGTACGCCAGTTCTCCGATGCGAGCCGGCAGCAGCACCAGGTAGACGCCATGGAGGCTGGTCATTTTGACGCAGTCGGCGAATCCCGCCGCGGGTCGGGGCGCGAGCAGCACCCGCAGACGCACCGACGCCAGCACCGTTTCCGTCACCAAGGCGGCAAGCGCCAAGGTCATGAAGCCGGGCTTGACGTTCGTCAGCACCCGCGCGAGGTCGGAGAGGTCAAGTTGCGAGAGGACCCAGGCCAAGGCTGCGCCGGACACGAGGATCGACACCCCCCAGATCCAAACCGCCGATCGCCGCTCTAGCCCCTGGTCCATGCTCCCCCGCTTCGCCGGCTAACAAAGCCGCCGCTGTCGCGGTTGTCCGGATGCGTTCGCTCCGCTAAAGCATGCTGCATGCGGCACCCGCCCTTCCCGCCCACACAACGAGCAAGGATGCACCGGCCGCACAGCTCCGGCTTCGCGGCCGCCTGGCGCGAATTTGTCATCTGCGGGCTGAGGCTTCGCGCGGCCGGACGGTTCGTCCGGGTTCCGTCGCTGGTGCCGGGACGTTTCGTCCTGTCGTACCTGCCGCTGCTCAATTACACGGACGTGTCGATGTCCGAGGTCGATGAGCTCGTTCACGATGCGGGCCGACACCCCTACCTCATCCGCGTGCTGAACTCGACCGCTTGCGATCCGGAACCAAATCACCCGGTGGCCGCCCGCCTGGCGTTGGCCGGGCACGATGAGGAGCACATTCTGACACGGGTGATCAAGCCCGCGTGCCGCCGGAAGCTCAAGCAGGCGTGGCGGGCCGACTACACGGTCGAAGAGGCCGACGATTCCGTCCTGGCGTTGCGCCTTCATCGCTTTCTCGCCGACACTTTGCAACGACGACACGGCATTCCCGCGCTTCCAGCGCATCTGTTCGCCGCGCTCGCCGACCACGCCGCGATCGACGCCCGCTTCATCATGCTGTCGCTCCAGGGGCGACCGGTCGCCGGGATGGTGCTGATCCTGGACGGCGGGCTGGCGTGGGTGCCGTGGATGGCCGCCGACCCGGCGGCTTTTGCACAATCGCCGAACCACCTGCTCTACTGGCGGGCGATTGCGGCGGCACGCGCCTCCGGCTGCGACATCCTCGACTTCGGCCGCTCGCCCTACGCGAGTCCCACCTGGCGCTTCAAGAGTCAATGGGGCTGCACGCCGGTGCCGATCGCGCTGCTGGCCCCGACGCCGATCCGGATCTACGAGAAATACGGCTGGGCGACGCGCGTATGGCGCCATCTGCCGGCAACCGTGGCGCGGCCTGCCGGCGGCTGGCTCACTCGCCACCTCGCCGACCTTTAAATGAGAACGGAATACCAGAGGCTCACCATGAACAGCGACACCCGCCAGGACGAAGCGCCAGACGGCGGCGCGGACGGCGTCTACGACACGTGGTCGTCGCGCTATGGTGTTGATGATCCGCGGGCCTCGGGCTACGTCTCGCCGTTCTGGTTTCGCCAGGAACGGCGCTTGATCCTCGATCTCGTCGGCCCCCGGCCCGGGCGGGTCCTGGATGTCGCCTGTGGATTCGGGCTGGTGACCCTGCCGCTGGCGGCGCGTGCCTTCGAAGTCTTCGGTGTAGATTACAACGCCCTCGCCTGCCGCGGCGCCGCCCGCAACGGCCTGCGTGCAGTGCGCGGCAACGCCTTCGCGCTGCCGTTCCCGGACGACACGTTCGAGACGATCACCTGCATCGAATTCCTGCAGCAGTGCGAGCGGGAGCAGGTCGCTGCGCTGCTCGGCGAACTCGCCCGCATCGCCGCGCCGGGGGGCCGGCTGATCCTGGTGTGGCGCAACCACCGGGCGCCGTTGCACCGGCTCGCGCTTCGCATCTCCGACGCGCTGGGCCGCCCGCGGGTTCCGCTCAACGAGCACCCGTTCGAGAATGTCGCTGCGATGGCGCAGCGTGCAGGCCTCGGCATCGAAAAAGCCGGGGCGATCTTTCCGCCGTTCCGCCAACTGTTCGAAGATCGGCGGGGGGTCGCCGCCGGAGTCCTCGGCACGGGCTTTCTGGTCGTCTTGCGCAAAGCGGGCGAAATCCCTTGAAGACGATCGCCCCGGCTCGCAACTCTTGATGCAGAGCAACGATGGAGGTGGTCCGATGACCACGGTTCTTGTCGTCGGCGCAAGCAAGGGGATCGGCCTCGAGACCGTCAGGCAGGCCCTGGAGGCCGGCCATCGGGTTCGGGCCCTGGCGCGAACGGCCGACGGAATACCCGTACACCACCCGGCGCTCGAAAAGGTGTCGGGCGACGCGCTCGACCGCAGCGTGGTGGCGGGCGCGCTGAGCGGCGTCGACGTGGTCATCCAGTCCCTGGGGGTGACGGCGGGCCTTGACTTCATCTTGAAGCCGGTGCGGTTGTTTTCCACGGCGACACGGGTGCTGGTCGAGGCGATGACCGAGTCCGGCGTGCGACGGCTGATCTGCGTCACCGGCTTCGGCGCCGGCGACAGCCGCGGCAAGGGCGGCTTCATTTACAACACCATCGTGTTTCCGATCGTGCTCAAGCGCGCGTACGACGACAAGGACGTGCAGGAGCGGATCATCCGCAACAGCAGCCTCGACTGGATCATCGCCCGCCCGGGGCTGCTCACCAATGGTGCTCACACCGGCGCCTATCAGGTGCTGTGCGATCCGCGGTCATGGCGGGCCGGCGCCATCTCGCGGGCCGACGTTGCGGATTTTCTCGTGAAGCAGATCGACAACGACCGCTACCTTCACCAAACACCGTTGCTGATCAACTGACCTTCGAGAGCAGGAACCGCACGGCGCGTGCAAGCAGCAGCATCGCCCAGGCCATGGCGATGGCGAAGCACGGAATGAGAATCAGATTGTAGCGGACGACGCTGACCGAAACGAAGGCGTGGAACCCGGCCATGAACCACGGCGGCAGAACGAACACGATCGCTTCGCTCCAGCGGCGCCGCACCGCGACCACCGCCATCGGCACGAAGCAGACGAATGCGACCAGACCCCACTCCTTGGCGACCCATAGCCCGCGCCACAAAAGGGCGAACGTCACCATCACGTGCTTGATGGGCTCGGCAAGCATGAAGGTTTGCACCAGATAGGCGACGTGCGCCTCGGGGCGGCCGGCCGCAGCGAGCGTCTTGCGGTAGAACGTTTGGCCGATGCGGTAATAGCCGTCGAGATGGTCGAACGCCAAGCGCTCGTACAAGTCGGGGTCGAACAGCGTCGCGGCCAGGCTGTCGCCGAAGCCGGGGAGCCAGTAGACGAACGCCACCAGCCACTCCTGCCATGTCATGGCGTTGTAGGACAGGCGCAGCGCCAGTTCATGGCCGCCGTATCCCGCCGTAATGTCGGCGACGCCGAGCAGCATGACGTTGCGCGTGACCCACGGCGCCACCACGATCCCGTAGCCCAGCGCCAGCATTGACGTCATCAGCGCGGTGCGACCGACGCGGCCACGCCCGCGAACCACGAGTCCGACGAACGCGAACACGACGCTGGCGTAGAACAGGTAGGCGAACGAGGGCCGAACCAGCGCCGCCAGGCCGACCAGCAGCCCGGCCGCCAACCATCGCACCACCGTCGGCCGCCGCCATGCAAGAACCGCAGCGATGGCAAACCCGGTGAACAGCGGAAACATCAGGTTTTCAGTGAGGATCTGGACGGCATAGAGCGCGTACTCGCCGGTAGCGAGCGCCAGCAGCATCGCCAGCCAGGCGCAGGCGAGCGAGCCGCAGACCAGACTGCCGGCGACGAACACCAGAAACGCCGAGATCGTGGCCAACGCGGCCTGCACCGAGACCAGAAGGCCGAGGTCGAGGTCACACCCGGCCTCGACCGCCCGCGCACGGTGCTCAAGCATGCAGGCGAGACGGTCGGCGCTGTCGAGATCCATGGCCAGAACGCCGGCGACCAGGGACGGATACAACGGCGCCACGAACATGCCGGGCGGCGGTTCCGGCTGCGGCCACGGCGACAGTTCGGAGCCGTCGGTGAAGGTGTGGTACCGATGCAAGTCGAGCGCGATCGACCCGTACCCGTGGGCATCGGCCAGCGGCACCACCGGATCCAGACGCAGAACCTGCAGCAGCGTCACCAGCGCCGCCACCATCAACGCCGCCGCGGCGTGGGCGGCGACAGGAGCGTCGCCAAGCAGACGTTGCGTCAACCGCGCCACCCTCTATCCGCTCTTGTGGGATGTTTCGGGTGTTGCATCCCCGGCGCCGTCCCGGTCGGGTCGGGGCGGATCGGAGGCCAGTGCCTGCAGGCGCTGCTCGTAGACATCATAGAGCCCGGCGATGGGCCAGCCGTCCGTGCTTTGCCGGCAGGCTTCGAGGATCTCCAGCGCCTGACGCCACTGCTGCTGCCGAAAGGCCGCGAACAGCCGCGCATGGGAATCGGCAAGGCTACGGAACGTTGCTGTCGACGCAACCTCCTCATCTCCCACGACCGTAAAGATGCGAGACGCTTCGCCGCGGCCGCGCACCTGCACCCAATCCACTTCGAGGAACGCCAGATCTTCCGCCGCCAGCCGGGTCTCTTCGCCGACAATGATGCCGAGCCGGTAGTCCTTGGACAGTGCTTCGAACCGCGCCGCCAGATTGACGGCGTCACCCAGCACTGAATAGTCGAAGCGCTGATCGGAACCCATGTTGCCGACCACCACGGCACCGGTGTTGATGCCGATGCCGACCGCCAGCGGACCGGGCGGACCGGAATCCGTCACCTCTCGACCTGGCGTTTCGTTGACCCTGTGCATCGCCGCCTGCATTTCCAACGCCGCCAGGCAGGCATGGCGCGCGTGGTCCGAGTCGTCCAGGGGGGCGTTCCAGAACGCCATGAGGCAATCGCCGATGTATTTGTCGACCGTCCCGTGTCGAGCCAGGACGACCTCGGTGAGCGGCGTCAACACCCGATTGATCAGCCGCGTCAGGCCTTCCGGGTCGCGCCGGGACGCCTCTGCAATGGCGGTGAAGTTGCGCACGTCGCAGAACAAAATCGACATGGTTCGAGTCTCGCCGCCCAAGCGGAGTCCTTGCGGATTTTCCGCCAAGCGTTCGACCATGGCCGGCGCCAGATAGCGGGAGAACGCGGTGCGGATGCGGCGGCGGCCCGCCTGCTCGCGGGCCCGGCCCGCGACGCTGAGAACGGTGAACAATAGCAGCATGGCGATGACGGCGAAGCCCACGTCGATCAGCACGCGATAGACGCTGAACAGCGTCCACGATGCGGCGATGGCGCCCCCGGTCAGCAGCACGAACGGGACCAGAGTCCAGCCGGCGCCGAGCCGCGGGATCAGCCAGAGAATGAGTCCGCCGCCGACGACCAAGAGCGCTAGCTCGATGGTCTTGGCGAACCGCGGCCGGTGCAGGAAGGTGCCCGCCAGCGCGTTCTCGATGAGTTGCGCGTGGATCGCGACGCCGGAAGCCGCGGGCTCCACCGGCGTCGACCACATGTCGAGGAGGCCGCTGGCAGACGTGCCGATCAGCAGCAGGCGGTCCCTGATGCGCGCCGGGTCGACCGTGCCCGACAGCACTTCGTGAGCCGATACGCTGCGGGACGGATCAGGTCCGGAAAAATAAGGCCAGGCACGGCCGAGGCGGTCGGTCGGGATCACCATGCCCGCAGCGATGCGCACCGCCGCAACGCCGGCTGCATCCATCTCGACCACAACGCTGTCCTGCCCGAATGCAACCCTAAGAATCTCAAGGGCCAGGGTCGGATGCGGATCGCCATCGTGAACGACGGCCATCGGCACCCTGCGGACGATTCCGTCCGCCTCGGGAAACAGGCTGAACAGCCCATGCCCGACCGCGGCCGCTTCCAGTTCCGGGATGTTGCGGAGCAGTACCGGCGCGTCCACGAACAATCTCGCCAAGCTGGGCACCCCTTCGGATCGCCGGACGGCAATCCTCGACGCCAGCGGCGGCAAAGGGCTTGGCTCGGAAGACTCCGACAAGAACGGATCGGCCGCAGCCCGCGTTGCCGCAACGCGGCCGAGCACCACGCGGCTCGCACGGATGGCGTTGGCGAAAACCGCGTCGTTATCGGGCATCGCCTGCAGGCGCGCCCGCGTCTCCGCATCGAGACCATCAAGGGATCCGGCGAGCCTGCCCGGATCAAGGCGATCGGGTTCAAGAAATATGATGTCAAACCCAATGAGCGCGGCCCCCATCTCCGTCAACCGCTCCACCAACCGCGCCAGCACCGTGCGCGGCCACGGCCATTGTCCATGGACGGCGAGGCTGTCGTCGTCGATGTCGACGATGATGACGGGGTGCTGAGTGACGGCGCGCGGCCGGGCCGCCTGCATCACGTCGAACAACTTAGCCCGGAGAGTCGTGATCGGCCCGAGATCCGCGGCATAGGCAGCCACGAGCATCCCGAGCAGCGCCAGCCCGATCCACCGCTCGCGGCCGCCGCCGGCGCGCGGACGAGGCGCATCAGACGCGCGACGGCGAAGGCGAAGCAGGTTCGGCATGATTGAGCCGGAGCATCCAGGGACTGAACGGTACAGGCAAGACCATGGACCAACACAGACGTTGCGGCAATCCCAGGCCGCCACGACAACCATGACGAGACTGGAGCCGAGGCTTTTCATCATGTATATTGTGGGGCATGACCGGTCCCCATTCGAGTACCTGGCTCCGCCCCTTCCTTCGCACCTTGACGCCGACCTTCCGCGAGGTACTGGTGCTGTCGGCAGGCATCAACGTCCTCGCCCTGGCTGTTCCGGTGTTCGTGCTCCAGGTGTACGACCGGGTGGTGTTCCACGCCGGGCTCAGCACCTTGCAGGGGTTGGTGGTTGGGATGGTCGTGGTCATCGCCTTCGACTTCGTCTTTCGCCAGTCCCGGGCACGGATCATGCAGACGGTGGCCCTGCGCGCCGACGTCATCGTCGGCAGGCGCCTGTTCGACAAGCTGATGGCCCTGCCGCTGCGCACCCTGGAATCGCAAGCGACATCGCACTGGCAGACGCTGTTTCGCGACGTGGACGTGGTACGCAACACGGTCTCCGGCGCCTCCGCGGTGCTCGTCGTCGACCTGCCGTTCGTCTTGCTGTTCCTCGCCCTCACCTTCATCATCGCGCCGCCGGTGGCCTGGGTGCTGTTAGCGGTTCTGCCGGTGTTTTTGTTGGTCGCCTGGCGCTCCGGAAGCGCCGTCTCCGCCGCCAGCAGCAGCGAAAAAGACGCCGGTCTGGCCCGTGACCGGCTGATCGCCGAACTCGTCGCCGGACGCACCACCGTCAAGGCGCTCGGGCTCGAAGCCGTCATGCGGCCGGCGTGGGAGGAGAAGCAGGCCGACACCATCGAGCGCGCCCTGATCCGCGGCGCCAGGGCTGACGGCTACGCCGGCCTCGGCACCACACTGACCATGGCGACGACGGTGCTGCTGACCGCTGTCGGCGCCATCGCCATCATCAACCAGCAACTCACCATCGGCGCGTTGATTGCGGCCAACATCCTCGGCGGCCGCATGCTCGGCCCGCTGACGCAACTGGTCGGCTCGTGGCGAACATACGTCGGCTTCCGCGAATCCGCGACGCGGCTGGGCGCAATGTTCGCCTTGGCGGAAGAACGCCGCGAGGCCGCAATCACCCTCCAGCGACCCAAGGGCAACATCAGCGTGGAAGCGGTCAGCTTCACCTTCGCGCCAACGGCGCGGCCGGTCATCGACTCCCTGCACCTCGCCCTGACCGCTCCCGGCGTCTACGGCATCATCGGCCGCAACGGCTGCGGCAAGACGACGCTCCTCAAGCTCATGCAGGGCCTGTACACGCCGGCGGCTGGCCGGATCCTGTTGGACGACGCCGACATCGCCCAATTCACGAGGGCGCAACTCGCTGCCTGGATCGGCTACGTGCCCCAGGAGTGCGCCCTGTTCTCCGGCACCATCCGCGACAACATCGCCCACCGCCGACCCGACGCCGCGGACGACGTGATCGCTGCCGCGGCAGAGGCGGCCGGCGTGCACGCGGTCATCGCCGATCTGCCGGAGGGCTACGCCACCGAAGTCGGCGAAGCCGGCCATCGGTTGTCGGCCGGGCAGCGCCAGCGCATCGCCATCGCCAGGGCGATGCTCGGCGACCCGCCGGTGCTGCTGCTGGATGAGCCGTCCAGCAGCCTCGATCGCCAAGCGGAACAGGCGCTGAGCGCAGCGGTGCGGCGGATCGGGCGTGAGCGGACAGTGGTGATGGTGACACACAGCCCGGCGTTGCTGGCGGCTTGCGACACCGTGATCGGCATGCACAACGGCCGGGTGGCGCTAAGCGGGCCGGCC
Organism: Rhodospirillales bacterium; assembly: GCA_016710335.1. NCBI lineage: Bacteria > Pseudomonadati > Pseudomonadota > Alphaproteobacteria > Rhodospirillales > Rhodospirillales bacterium. The sequence continues at coordinate 90,284 of JADJXQ010000025.1, read as the reverse complement.
GCGCAGGTGTTGCCGCGCCTGTTGGGCACCGCCCGATCGGCCGCCGCCGGAACCTCGGCGGCGGTCGAGGCCGCGGACGCTCCTGAATGACGCGCCTGGACGCGCTGCTCGCGGACCATCCGCTGCCGACGTGGCGGCGGGTCGCGTGGCCGCTTGTGGTGTTGCTGCTCGCTCTGACCGGGTGGGCGGCGTTCGCGGAGCTGGACGAAGTGTCTGTGGCGCCGGGGGAGGTCATCCCGCAAGGCAGGGTCAAGGTCGTCCAGCACCTGGAAGGCGGGATGATCGAAGCCATTCATGTCCGGGAAGGCGACAAGGTGGCGGCCGGCGACGCGCTGGTCAGGCTCAACCTGGGCTCCCTCGGCGTCAACCGCGACGAATTGCAGGCGCGGCTCGACGGGGAAGCGCTGCGCCGGGCGCGGTTGACGGCGGAAGTGGAGATGCGCGAGCTGGCGCTGCCGGCGGAACCGGCAGAGCGCCAGCCGGCGCTGGCCGAGGCCGAGAGTGCCGCGTTCGAGGCGAGACGCAAGGAGCTGGAGTCGGCGCTGACGGTGCTGCGCTTCCAACTCGAACAGCGGGAATTGCAGGTCGAGGAACTGGAAGCGCGCCTCCGCGCCGTGAGCAAGAACCTGGAACTGGCGCGGGAACGCCTGCGCCTGTCGCACGGCCTGTTGTCCAGGGGCCTCACGGCACGCATGGAGCACCTGCAACTGGCCGCCGAGGTCGAGGAGCTGGAGGGCGAGAAACAAAGCCTCGTTCCGGCCGTGCCGCGCGCCCGCGCCGCCGTTGCCGAGGTCACGCAAAAGATCGCCGACGTGGAGATCCGCTTTCGCCGTCAAGTCCAGGACGATCTGATCACGACCGAGAACAGCCTTGCCCGGCTGCAGGAGCTTTGGGCCGAAGCCACCGAGCAAGGCGACCGCGCCGACATTCGCAGCCCCATCGACGGCATCGTCCAGAACATGCGTACCAACACCATCGGCGGCGTCGTCGCCCCCGGTGCCCCCATCATGGAGATCGTCCCGACCGGCGACCAACTGGTGGTGGAGGCCAAGCTCAGCCCGACCGACCGCGGCTATGTCCGCGAGGGCCAGCCGGCCACGGTCAAGATTTCGGCCTACGACTTCGTCCGCTACGGCGGGCTCGACGGCACCGTGGTCCACGTGGCACCCGACGCCAGCACCACGGGCGACGGCCTCTCCTACTTCCGCGTCGTGGTCGAGACCGTTCGGCCTTACCTCGGCGAAGACGAAGCCCGGCTGCCGATCACCCCCGGCATGCAGGCCACCGTGGATATCCACACCGGCGCCAAGACGGTCCTGCGCTACCTGATCACCCCGGTGCTCAAACTCCGGAGCGAAGCGTTTCGGGAGCGCTGACGCAGCGTCTGTTCTTCAGTCCATAATCAGCATCATCCCGCCTTCACGCCGCTGCATCTCCCTCGGAAACGCCTCGTGGACGACCAGCCAGATCAGATTGGCGAAAGCCGGATCTTCGAGCCCCATGCTCTGCGGCAGCCGGCCGTAGGCGTTGGAAAGCGGCACGTCTGCGTCGCATAGGGTCGCCTGGAGATCGACCGCGCCCTCCGGCAGCGGCTCGCCGCCTTCGCTGCGCCCGAGGCACTGGCCGCGCCCGCCGCCGCCGCCGGCGTTGAACCCCATGACCAGGCGCAGGTCGCGGCTGCCGGCCGCATCCGGGTCCGTGGTGAGCCGCGGCCGCGCGTTCCAGCTGAAGGCGCGGGTGGTGGCGGCGAGCACCGCCGCATCGCGCTCGGCGCGTTCCACAGCATACGGATCGCCGCGCACCTCGATCAGCAGCGGCCCGGACACCATCACGCCTTGCGCGAAGTTGCGGGCGGCGGGGTGCCGATAGGTGTGCCCGGTGGTCACGGAATTTGCACAGGCGCCCACCAGGATCGCCAACGATACCGCACCCAACCGGTCGGCGAGGCTCATGGCAGCATCCTCCGCGAGGAACGGCTGCGGACCATTGAGGAGACCAGTCCGCGCCCTTAAGTATATCGCATGACGATCACCAAGTTTCCATTGCGCCTCATGGGTTGGCGAAGTGCATTGCCTGGGCGCGTCGCAGGGATCATCCCGATGCTTGCTGCCGTGACCGGCGTCGCAATCTCCGCTTGCACCGGCGCGCCGACCGTGGATCCGCGGCTTGACGACGTGCGTCTTCCCGCCGAAACGGCAAGTCGGCCGGAACGGCGCCAATCCTACGACACGACCAACATCGAGGCGCTGAATACGGATCCGCGCCTGCAGAAACTCCGCGAACAAAAGGATGACAAGCCCAACCCGAACATCCAGCATCGGCGCTACAGCCGCGGATCGCGCGCTTCGTTCGACGGTGACTTCGGCGGGCAAGATCCGCCGCCCGACGCCGCGCTGGCGCGCCGCCTCGCCATTGAGCAGAGCCGCATCGACGGCCGCCTCGGCAGCATCGACCGCACCCTCGATCAGATCGACTCGCGCACGATGCGGAAGCCGGCCGAGTTGCGCCGGGAGGATCTCGGCGACGTATCTCGCGAGACGCTGTTGGAGCGCGAACGCCGCAACCTCGTCCATCGCCGCGAACGTCAGGACGCGGAGGAACGCCGGATCGAGCACCAACGCCGGATGCGGTTGGAAACACCGGCGCCGGAACTCGGAGCCCAACGTTTCAGCATCCAATGACGCGCGGCCGGCGATGATCATGACCGGTGCGGCCGCTTATGCCTGACGGCGTGGGCAAGTGTTCGTCGATGACCGTCAAAATTCTGTCGGCGATCGGCGACGTCGACGCCGCGGCGTGGGACGCCTGCGCCGGAACTCGCAACCCCTTCGTCCGGCACGCCTTCCTGGCGGCGCTCGAGGAGTCGGGCGCCGTGTCGGCAGAAACCGGATGGATGCCGCAGCACTTGGCGGCCCACGACGGCGACGGTGTACTCATCGGCTGCGCACCGCTTTATCTCAAGAGCCATTCCTATGGCGAATACGTGTTCGACTGGGCATGGGCTGATGCTTATCAGCGGGCTGGCGGGCAGTACTATCCCAAGCTGCAAGCAGCCGTGCCGTTCACGCCGGTACCGGGCCCGCGGCTGCTGCTGCAGCCGGGCGCTCCGGCAGCCACCGCTGACGCGCTGGCCGGCGCAATGGTCCAACTGGTCGGGCGCCTCGACCTGTCGTCAGCGCACGTCACGTTTGCCGAGGAGTGTGAATGGCGCCGGCTCGGCGCGCGGGGCTTTCTGCTGCGGGTCGGCGAGCAGTACCACTGGCTCAACCGCGGCTACCAAAGCTTCGACGACTTCCTCGCCGCGCTGTCGTCCCGCAAACGCAAGGCAATCCGCAAGGAGCGACGCGCCGTCGCCGACCAGGACATCCGCATCCGCACAGTGGTCGGCGGGCAGATCGAGCCCCGGCACTGGGACGCGTTCTATCGGTTCTACCGCAACACCCACGCGCGCAAATGGGGCCACGCCTACCTCAACCGCGCCTTCTTCCGGCTGTTGGCCGAACGCATTGGCGACACTGTGGTGATGGTGGTGGCGGAGTTGGGAAGTGGCGAGCCGATCGCCGGCGCCCTCAACATCCGTGGGCCCGACGCCCTTTACGGCCGCTACTGGGGCTGCACGGAGGCCGCCAAGTTCCTGCATTTCGAGGTGTGCTACTATCGCGCCATCGACTTCGCCATCGAGCACGGGCTGTCACGGGTCGAAGCCGGCGCTCAGGGGCCCCACAAAATCCAGCGCGGGTACCTGCCCGTTCGCACCTTCAGTGCCCACTGGATCGCCGACGCCCGCTTCCGCGATGCCCTCGACCATTTCCTCATGCGCGAACGGGCCGCCATGGAGGAAGAAGGGCGGCTCGCCGCCGAGGCGTCGCCCTACCGGTCAGACCTTTAGTGGCCCACTTCGCCCGCTCATGCTGACCGGCGTCGCCAAACGCCCGGTGCGGCTAATCGCCTCGGGCGGCGCTCACGCCCCGTTCGCCGGCGTCTCCCGTGCCGCCGGGCCGGAGCGCCTGCGATTCTCGCTGCAGCAGGCCCGAAACACGCTCGCACGACGCGTCCGAACCTCGGGCATCGCTTTTCCAATGATACGCCCTGATCCCGCTGGGCGCATCGAGCCGCACGGTGCGACGCTCGATCAGGTTCGCCATCGACTCGTCAATTTCATAACCGCGACCCCAGTAGCTTTCAGTAGAGACGATCAAACCCTCCGAAACGCAATCCAATATTCGTTCCAGAGAGGCCGCCGTGCTGATTACCGGTTGCCCGGTTCGATGATCGCGACTGAACTCACTTGGATCTTCCAGTTCGCCCAGCCTGCTCTTGCTCAGGGCGATGTCAAAGCGCCCCAGGTAGTGCAACACGTGGAGTTCGCTTCCGGCCAGGATGAAGGGTTCGTTCCGAAGCCACGGTTCTAGTTTGCTTGCTGCCTCCGGCCACCGCTCCTTGATGGTCATCGGGGCATCCACCAATCCTGAGATCATCGCCAACGTCATCGACACGGGAGGCGTCGCAACAACAACGATGGCCAGCAACGCCCCAGGAAGGACGGCGACCACGCGCTCCGACAACCGCAGGTGAATGCCTGAGCATGCCGCTGCGAAGATGGTTCGAAGGTACTTGAGTAACGAGGGAAGCACCGCCTGGACAGCAATACCCAGGAACACGAAAAAGAACGGTAACGTAAAGTATACGAACCGAAGACCTTTGCTGCCACCAAAAGACAGGATGAGCACGCTGGCCAGGAAAATCGATATGCAGAAGGAACTTGGCAAAGGTCGCACGGCCAGGGAAACGATCATCGCCACCGGCGCCAAAGACCAGAGCAGAGGGTAATCCTTCAGGAACAGCCAGTGATAGAACCAGAAGATCCCTTTCTGTCCCGCCGTCCACAGCTCCGCACCCGTATAAACATCCAACAGCCGAGCGGCCATGCCGCTATAGATCACGGCGAAGCCGCCGATGATGGCGACGGTGGCGCCGGCGCCAAGCCACTTCAGCCGCTCCGGAACAGGCCGGGACCACAGCCATGGAAGCACGAACATCGCACCAACCCACGCCAGCATTCCGGCAAGGCCCGTCAGTGACGTCACCTGGAGATCCAGCGCAACCAGAAAACACGCTGCACTGCCCACTGCGATCCCGACGAAGGAGAACGCGGAGTTCCGTGTCGTGAACAGGCGATACGTCCCGATTGCCGCCAGCCACACCAACAAGCCTTGCAGAGCGTAGAAGCGCGCAAAATGCGAGATGGCTATGGCGGTCGGGTCGATGCACAGCAGGCCCGCTGCGAACCAAGCGGCTCCGTTTCCGGCGACGCGCGACGTCCACAAGAACACCAGCGGGACAAGCGCCGCACCCGCAATGATCGATGGCAAACGCGCGGCTTCAAGGCTCACGCCGAACAGCTTGAAGGACAACGCGGTGAGCAACGTAAACACGGAACCGCGGTCGTAGATCCCGTCGCCTATTCGGAACTCCTTCGTCGCAAGCCAGCCTTCCGCCGCCAGGACGTGGTAAAGCTCATCGAAGCGCGCGACCTCCCATAGCGGCATCGACCGCAGAGTCACCGCAACGGCGAGCAGCATCAGGACTGCGAACCATCGAGACGTCACGACATCCCGCATTGCGGGCGTCCGGTCGTCAACGGCGTGAGGGCGCGAAGACTGCGCTGGCGGATGTCTGGACAATTCAGGACACTCGTCGCAAGTGCGTTGATGGATTCGAGATCAGACCGGAATCGGTGCTCGGCGGAGGGCCATCAGGAGAGCGTTCTACCAGATAAGGTTTAGATCAGGCACGCATGTTCTGCGCGATAGACCGGAATTCGCGAACAGCGGCCGGACGGCAAAAATAAACAAAAGCGACGTAGGACAAAAGGCCGGCAGCGCAACTGCCAAAAAGCCCTACGGTCACGCTGGGTTCTGCTACCAAGGCGATGCTGTGTTGGAAGGCGATGACAAACATCGCCATGAATGCAGTTCCTGTAATGGCCGGCTCCAGGCTCCACAAATAGTCTTTGACGCTGAGTTTCAGCTCAAACAGACCAAGCCGGTAAAGATAAGCGACCATCATCGACCGCACCACGAGGAAAGCCACGGCAACGCCGTCGATGCCGTATGCGACAGCCACCAGGGCGGCGGCCGGAAAGACAACCGCGCAGACCATATCGAACCGCAGCATCGCGTACTGCTTATGTCGGGCCAGCAAAACATGGGGAATGGCGGCGCTCAGTGACGTAATGATGGTGAGGACACAAAAAACCCTCAGAACGAAGAGACTCGGCAACCATTTGGGCGTCAGTACGACACGTATGAAATCGTCAGCAACTATAATCAAACCAACCATAGATGGTACAACGAAGAATGCTACGATAAACGAAACCTTGCAGAATGCCCGGTCAAGAGGCGTGCTTTTTTGTTCCAGCTTGCAAAACATTGGGAAACATACTTGATATATTGTGTTTACTAACTGGTGCATAGGACCGTAGGATGTGTTCATTGCTATTGTGTAGTACCCGAGAAGGTTTACGCCAAGCATTTTAGCGATGATGAAAGGTCCGGATTTTTCTGACAGAAAGTAAAGGATCTGAGAGCCAAAGTTGGGCAGACTGAAATTCATCATGGACTTCAGACTTGAGAATGAGAATCGGAACGACGGCTTCCACGGCGTGTGGTAGAATGCCAAACCTGCTCCCAGAGAACTTTGAAGGATCCGCCCCCACACCAGGCTCCACACCCCGAAGCCGCTGTAGGCAAGAGAGATCGCCAAGACGCCTCCAGAAACGATCGAGAAGAAATCGACGGAAGATCGCTTTTTGAAAAGCATTTCTTTCGTCAGCAGACCGACCGAGACAGCCCGGATGCCCGTAAAAATGACTGAAAGGGCGGCAAGTTGAATCACCGATGAAAGCGCCGGAGCGTCAAGAAATGCTGATATTATTGGAGAAATAAAGAAAAGAGCGCCGAATGTAGATAAACTAAGCACTATTGAAAATATGAATATCGTATCAAGATCTAATTTGCTGAGTTCTTTTTTTTGTATGATCGCCGTCGTTACACCTAGTTCCCCGACGATTTCCGAAAATGCCAGGAAAATGAGCGCGGTCGCAAGCAGCCCAAAGTCGTCCGTGCTCAACAGCCGTGCCAAGACTATCGTCGCCGTAATGGTTACGGCCCGTGATGCCATCCTGGTCGATGCTACCCAGAGGAATCCGGTGATGGTTTGTTTCTTCAGGCTCATCACGGCAATCTTAGAATGGCTTGGAACGTAGCCAGCGAGCGTTACCGGGTTGTCGTGGAATGGGATTGATCATCATGCACTTTGTACATCTTGGCGAGAACCCGGCCCATCGCTTTGTTCAACTTGCGCAGAAGGGGATGTGGCGAGCGGGCTAGTATCACTGCGTGCATCAAAATCTTGATCGCCTCGAGCGGGCGTCCTTCGACGAAGGCGTTGTGGCTGCACGTCTCGCAGTGAACCGCCGTAATGGCGCGTTTGCTGCGGCCGTCAAGACGCGAAGGGTCATCGGCGAGACGCGACCTCAGCACTGCAAGTCTGCACTTGTAGCGGAGAGACCGGTTGCGTTTCATCAAGCTTTGCGGGACGTCGTGCAGGGTGCTCAGCCGGTCCTTTATGAGACGAATATCGCCGTGACGCGCCAGCTTCAACCACAAGTCCCAGTCCTCGGCGACCGTCAAGCGGGTATCGAACCCGCCTGCCGCAAGGATGTCCTTGCGGCGAATGAGCGTGCACGACGTGTGAACCAGGCTGCGAACAAGCATTTGATCCCAGGTGTAGACACCGGTCGTCGGCATCGATCCTTTGAAGAGATCGCGCTTCGCATGGCCTGCGTCGAGCGGCGACCGTTCGTGTCGGATGATGGCGGCATTGCAGGCTACGATGCTGCTGGCCGGATATTGTTCCATGATGGCCACCTGCTGTTCCAGCTTTGTCGGTGACCACTCGTCGTCGGAGTCCAGAAACGCGACGTATGTCCCATGGGCTTCCTGAACACCGAGATTTCTTGCAGCAGATGCGCCGCCGTTGACGTCGCGCCTGACCGCGCGAAGCCACGGGGCTGCGCACTTGGAAACAACACAGAGGGTATCGTCCTGACTGGCGTCATCAACGACGATTACCTCGATCGGCCGGTACGTCTGCGCCGCAACGGAACGCAAAGCCCGTTCCACGGTCAGAGCCGAATTGTAGGTCGGGATGACGACGCTGACCAGCGCCCGATCCTTCACCGTCGCATCCTCCATCAACTCTCCCTCGCCGACCTGCGGCACCGTCGTGGTGTTCTGGTGTGGCCATCGGCTTGATGCCACTCATGCGACTATACGTCATCGGAGGATTTCCCGCAATGGATGCGTGCCTTTTTTTCGTCGCATTGTACGCCCTCCCCTTCCAGCCATCAGAGGGGGCCGGGAAGGCGCGCGCGATCCGGCGCGTGGACCAGGTGGCCCGGCACGCAAAACGCCTCCGAGCGGAACCTGATGCGTGCGGGCGCTGTTTCAGATGAGGTCGATGGTTTCGGCGTGAGCTTGGAGAGGCCCGTTCAAATGAACGACAGCGACGCCGGCGTCGGCAATCAATCCCAAAGCGATGCCGAGCCCATGCGCGCCGACTGGCGCCTGCGGCGGATCAACATCACCCTGTGGGCCGCGATCGGCATCACCCTCGCCCTCCTGCTGCTGTCATGGGCCGGGCCGACGATCATTCTCATCTTCGCCGGCATTCTGGCCGGGACAGTGCTGCACGGGGCGGGAAGTTGGCTCAGCCGACGCATGGGAATCCCGTCTACGTGGTCCCTCGCGATCATCTGCGCCGGCGTCGTTGTGGTGATCGGCTTGGCGGGCTGGTGGATCGGTCCCCACGTGGGCGATCAGTTGACGCAACTGGAGGAGCAGCTTCGTTCTTCCTGGGACAGCATACGCCAGCGCCTAGAGCAAAGCTTCCTCAGCAGCGTCATGTCGGGACTGACTCCCTCGTCGATCGCCGATCAACTCGGCGCGGCGGCAGGCGGGCTGATGAGCGCGGCAGGCGCGGCGTTGTCCGTCGTCGGCGGCTTGGTCGTGATTGCGTTCATTGGGTTGTATACGGCCCTCGCCCCGAGCGGATACACGGCCGGGTTGCTCTGGATCACGCCACCTGCACGCCGCGATCAGGTCGGCGATCTGCTCGGCGCCGTGGCCGCGACGCTGAGATGGTGGTTTTTCGCCCGCATGATGTCGATGGCGACGGTCGGGGTGCTCACCGGGTTGGGGCTGTGGTTGATCGGCATGCCCCTCTTCATTGCGCTCGGAATCGTCGCGGCGCTGTGTTCTTTCGTACCGTACCTCGGTCCGATCGTATCGGCGATTCCCGCGCTGCTGATCGGATTGGCCCAGAGTCCGACGATGGGCCTATATGTGCTGGCGCTGTACGTCGCCGTCCAGACGGCGGAGAGCTATGTGATCACCCCGCAGTTCGTGCAACGCGCAATCAGCTTCCCGCCGGCAGCGGTCCTCATCGTCCAGCTGCTGTTCGGCGTATTCTTCGGGATCCTCGGGGTCGCCTTCGCGTCCCCGATCTCTGCCGCCATCCTGACCGTCATGAAGAAAACCTTTCCGGACGGGCCTGCGTCACGTATGTCCGTTTGAGTCGTTCAATAGCGGCCGCGCAGCGCGGCGAAGGCGGCGCGAAGCAGGCGGCCCGCGCCGGCGTGCTGGACAAGCGGCGCGAAAGGGTCGAAGCCGGCCGCTTGCAGGCGTTGCAGATAGAGGTCGGCGATGGTTGCGGGCAACAGGACCGGCAAAGCCGCCTTCGGTACAAGATCCATCCTGCCACGGGCCGCTTGCAGGTACTGGCGTGCGACCGTCGCCACCGCCTCCGCGGCGGCCGGCAGTCCACGCGTCGGGCCGCGGTCGAACAACGTCGCCACATCCAGCCCGGCATCACGGCACACCGCCGCCGGCAGGTAGCAGCGCCGCGCCCGGGCATGAAACGGCACGGCGCGGACCAGCCCGACCAGCGACCAGGCGACGGCCACATCCCGCGCCGCAGCGCGTGCCGCCTCTGCGGCGGCCGGATCAGCGGCGCTATCGACCCCGACCACCTGGAGGGAGAGATGCGCAAGCGTCGCCGAGGTGCCGTCGGCGTAGGCGACCAGCGCCGTCATGTCCGCAAGAGGCTCGTCCTCGAAATCAAGCGCGCGCGTGTCCAGCAGCCGCGCGAAGTCTTCGCGATCCAGATCGAAACGGGCCATGGCATCCGCGAGAGGAGCGGCGACCGGATGGTCGGGCGGCCGGCCGGCGGCAATAGCGGCGATCGCGTCGCGCCACCATTGCAGCCGCATCAATCCGAGAACGGGCTCTCGGACCAGCTCGCGGGTGCGCGCCACCTCGATGTTGAAGGCGTGGACGGCGTGCAGCCCCGTCCGCGCTGCAGGCGCGGCGAACAGCGAACAGATGAAGCGGTCGTTGTCGTGACGTCGCACCTGCTCCGCCACATAGGAGATCTGCGGCATTTCCTCGCCCGCTCCCTTCAGCGAGCCTCGAATGTGGCCGGTTTGCCATCCGGGCGCGCCACTTTAGCGCACCGCCTTGGTGTGTCCTGCGCTATATGGGACGCAACCACCTCCGGGGGCGATGAGAATTCCAGCCATTCGAGCCATTTCCGCGATCATGACCGTCAAGCCGGGCGGGGGCGGCGATTTTTCGCTGTTGCCATCGGTGTATCCGAAGTCGCTTCGCGCCCACGTCGACGCGGTCGGGCGGTTTGTGCGCGTCGGCGAAGAACTGGCTGACAGCACGTGGCTCAGCCGCAGACAGCGGCTGGAGCGGATCGACGGTCTGCGGGCGCGGCTCTCCGGCCACCCGGTGGACGTGGCGTGGTCGGGGGATGCGCGGGACGCCGTGGACGATCTCCGCGCCAGTCTCGACCGCTTCCGGGCGCCCGCGGAGCCGCTCGATCAGGTGCTCGCGGCGCTCCGCGATCTGGTGGCGGGCGCCGACCTCCATTCCTGGGGGGATCTCCGCGCCCACTGCCGCAAGGCGGCGTCGCCGGTCGGCCTCCACCTCCTGAGCGTCGCCGGCGAAAACACCAAGGAGTGCAAGTCGGCGCTTGACCAGATGTGCGCAGCGCTGTGGATTCTGAAGCGGATGCGCGATTGCCGCAACCCGGCCAAGCCCATCCACGCCTTCGGAATTCCGAAGCAGTTCGTCGATGATGCGGCGATCAGCGTCGTGCACCTGCGGGCGCCGACGGCCAAGGGCCAGACCCGCGCCGTGCTCGATCGTCTGCTCGACGGGGTCGATCACCTGCTGAGCGAGGCGGCGCTGCTGCCGTGGCATTTCAAGACCCGCGGGCCGCGCCTGCACAGCGCCATCGCGCTGTGCCGGGCGCGCAAGCTGGCACGGCGCCTTCGCCACCAGGATCCGCTCAGCGAGCGCGTCGAACTGGAACCGGGCGAACGCCACCGCTGCTATGGATCGGCCTGGCTGCGCTGGCTTCTGGGCTGGCGGTGACTCCGCTCAATGGCGAGGGCGGCTGCACCGCCCTTTTCTTCCGCGGCCGCCGGACATATGTTGAGGACACTCTGATATTGGATGTTCCGGACAGGGGATGAAACCGCCATGGCTTTCGAACTACCGCCGTTGCCGTACGATAAGTCTGCCCTGGAGCCTTATATTTCAGCGCAGACGCTGGAATTCCATCACGGCAAGCATCACAACACCTACGTGACCAACCTCAACAACATGACCAAGGACACGGAGCTGTCATCGAAGGACCTGGAGAGCGTCATCAAGGCGGTGGCGGGGAACTCCGAAAAGACCGGCGTGTTCAACAACGCGGCGCAGGTGTGGAACCACACGTTCTATTGGAACTGCATGAAGCCGGGCGGCGGTGGCAAGCCGTCGGGAGACGTGGCGAGCGCGATCGACAGCGCCTTCGGCTCGTTCGACACGTTCGCCGAGGAGTTCAAGAGCGCCTGCACCACCCAGTTCGGCAGCGGCTGGGGCTGGCTGGTGGCCGAGGGCGGCAAGCTCAAGATCGCCAAGACCGGCAACGCCGACACGCCGATGGTGCACGGCCAAACGGCACTGCTGACCTGCGACGTGTGGGAGCACGCCTACTACCTCGATTACCAGAACCGCCGGCCGGATTATGTGCAGGCGTTCATCGACAGCCTGATCAACTGGGACTTCGTCGCCAAGACCCTGGCCTCCGCCAAGGCCTGACGACGGAACCTGTGCAGCGGCGCAGACCGTCTGCGCGCCGCTGCACGCCGTCGCGTCTTTCCTGCTGTCACTTCATTGCGCGCACCATCGGCTCATTACGCGCACCATCGGCGTCCGGGCGCTACTCCACTTCCGGGAAGATGTCCGTGAAGAAACCCTTGGTGAGCTTCCAGGAATTCTCGTCGGCGTACTCGTCATAGGCGAGCGGCATGTTGAACTCTGCCCCGGCGGCATCGGCGGCGGGGTTCGTGAAGCTGTGCTTGGCCTTGGGGTAGACGACGACGCGAAGATCGGCGCCGGCGGCCTCCATCTCGTCCTTGAACGCCTGCACCTGCTCGTTCGGCACGAACGGATCCTCGCCGCCGGTGAACACAAGGACCTTGGCTTTGACGGCCCCCGGCTGGGCGGGAGTCTTGGTGCCCAGCATTCCGTGATAGCTGACGACGCCGTCGAGATCGGCGCCGGTGCGCGCCATGTGCAGCACGACGCCGCCGCCGAAGCAGTAGCCGATGGCGGCGATGCGATCCGCATCCACCGTCTGGTGCGAGGCCAGCACTTCCTTGGCGGCTTCAAAACGCTGTTCCGCGGCGTCCATGTTGGAGGTCACCTCCTGCATGAACGCCTTGGCGTCGTCGGGATGGTCGGCGACCTTGCCGCTGCCGTACATGTCGAGCGCGAACCCGGTGTAGCCGAGTTCGGCCAGCATCTCGGCGCGCTTGCGGGCATAGTCGTTGCGCCCCCACCATTCATGCACGACCAGGACACCGGGACGCTTTTCCGAGACTGCGTCATCGTAGGCCAGGTAGCCGGTGAAGCTTTGGCCGTTCACGTCGTAGGTGATCTCTTCGGTTCTGACTTCCGCCGAGGCTGCCGATGCCATCAGCAGCAGCGCCGCCACGCCGACGAGGCTGTGTTTCATCCTGATCATTCCTTCTCCTCCACCAATCTAATCGACGGCGATGAGCGCCGCCGCGACTTGCCGATCTTCGGACGCCAGAACGTTGAAGGTACGACATGCGGCGCCGGTGTCCATCCATTCCACGACGATGCCGTGGGCGCGCAAGGCCTCCCGCACCGCCGGCACCGGCTCTGACGCGCCGCGGCCGGCGCCGATCAGCAGGATGCGGACGGACTCACCCGCCTCCATGACCGCTCCAAGGGATGCAGCAGTGATGTGGTCGCGCTCGCCGGCCGACCACGTCAGCGTCCGCTCCAGGAACACGATGCACGAGCCGACGTGGCGCCGGCCGGAGATGCGAAAGCCGCCGCCGCCATAGCCCTGGATGACCTGGCGGCCGGGAGCCATCGAGGGCGTGATGTCGAGGCCGGACATGTCGGCTATGACGCTTTCTCCGCCGGCGCCGTTACCGCCGCCTCGCCGCCGCCGCCGGAAGGACGCAGGTTCATGTAGATGAGCAGCGGCACGGCGATGCAGATCGACGAATAGGTCCCCACCACGATCCCCCAGATCATCGCGAAGCTGAAGCCGCGAATGACCTCGCCGCCGAGCAGGTAAAGGGCGAGCAGGGCGAACAACGTGGTCATGCTGGTCATGGTGGTGCGGGACAGCGTCTCGTTGATGGCCCCGTCGAACAGCGCCGGCAACGGCATCGTCTTGTATTTGCGCAGGTTCTCGCGCACCCGGTCGTACACCACGACGGTGTCGTTGATTGAGTAGCCGGCGATGGTGAGGATCGCCGCCACCGTCGACAGGTTGAATTCGAGGCCGAGCAGCGCGAACACGCCGATGGTCGAGATGATGTCGTGGGCCAGCGCGATCACCGCGCCGAGGCCGAACTGCCATTCGAAGCGAAACCAGATGTAGACGAGCATGGCGACGAGCGCGAAGGCCACGGCCTCGACGCCGCTCCAGAACAGCTCCTTGCTGACCTTCGGCCCGACGAGTTCCGTGCGCCGGTACTCGACCGTCGACCCCAGTTCAGCCTTTACCGCCTCCATCGCCTGCTGCTGCGCTTCCTCGCCGCCCTCCTGCTTCTGGATTCGGATGAGGATCTCGTTCGGCTCGCCGAACTCCTGGAGGGCGATTTCCCCGAGGCCGAGCCCGGAGAGGCGCGTGCGCAGGTCGGGCAGGTCGGCAGGACCCTGAGTCTGCACCTCGATGAGAATGCCGCCTACGAAATCGATGCCGTAGTTGAGTCCGCGCACCGCGAACAGCGCGAGGGACGCGATCACCAGCCCCGCCGATGCCGCCAGGAACACCCGCCGGGCCGCCATGAAGGGGATGTGGGTGTTGGCCGGAACGAACGATATGCCGCGCATGGTGTCCTGTTCCTCGGGCGTTAAATCGGTATGACCTTCGGGCGGGTGCGCCGCAGCCATAGCACCACCCACATGCGCGTCAACATGATCGCCGTGAACAACGAGGTGAGAATGCCGAGCGCCAAAGTTACGGCGAAGCCCTGTATCGGACCGGAGCCGAACACGTACAGCACCGTCACCGCGATCAGGGTCGTCAGGTTGGAGTCGATTATCGTTGTAGTCGCCCGGGAATAGCCAGTGTCGATGGCGGAGATCGGCGTGCGTCCCGCCCGCACCTCTTCGCGGATGCGCTCGAACACCAGAACGTTGGCGTCCACCGCCATGCCGATGGTGAGCACGATGCCGGCGATGCCGGGCAGCGTCAGCGTCGCCTGCAGCACCGACAGCGCGGCGACGATGAGGACGATGTTGAACAGCAGCGCCAGATCCGCGAGCACGCCGAAAAAGCCATAGGCGACGACCATGAATATCGCCACGACCACCAGCCCGACGACCCCCGCCACTTCGCCGGCAGTGATCGAATCCGCGCCCAGTTCCGGCCCGACGCTGCGCTCCTCCAGGATCCTGAGCGGCGCCGGCAGCGCGCCGGCGCGCAACAGCAAGGACAGCTCGTTGCTTTCTTCGACGGTGAAGTCGCCTGTGATGATGCCGCTGCCGCCGAGGATGGCGTCGCGGATCACCGGCGCCGAGATGACGCGGCCATCCAGCACGATGGCGAGGCGGCGACCGACGTTCTTGCTGGTGGCGTCGCCGAACCGTTTGGCGCCGACCGTGTCGAAGCGGAAGCTGACGATCGGCATGTTGTTCTGCTGATCGAACGTCGGCTGGGCGTCGATCAGGTGCTCGCCGCTGACCACCACCCGCTTTTGCACGACGATCCGCTGCTGCTGCCCGCGCCCCTCGCGCTGGCTGTCCAAGGGCAGAAGCATGGACCCGGGGGGCACGCGCCCGGCCAAGGCTTCCGCAACCGGGGTCTGGTCGTCGGCGAGGTGGAATGCCATTTTGGCCGTCTTGCCGAGCAACCGCTTCATCTGCTCGGGATCGTCGATGCCCGGCAGTTGCACCAGCACCCGGTCGTCGCCTTGCGGGACGATGGTCGGCTCGCGCACGCCGGTCTCGTCGATGCGGCGGCGCACGATCTCGACCGTCTTGGCGACCGCCGAACGCTGGCGGTCGGCGATGGCGGCATCGGTCATCGTCAAGGTGATGCGATCGCCATCGACGCTGACGGCGGTATCGGCATCGGCGTCGCGAAGCAGTTTCACTGCCTCGTCGAGCCGGCCTGGTTCCATGATGGTGACGCGGACGCTGGCTCCGTCGGCGCCGAGCCCGGTGTAGCGGATGCGCGCCTGACGCAGTTCGGCCCGCGCCGTATCGACCAGGGCCTCCATCAACTCCTGGATGACGACGCCGGTCTCGACTTCGAGCAGCAGATGGGAGCCGCCCCGCAGGTCGAGGCCGAGGTTGATCTGCTCGGGCACGGGGAGCCACTCGGGCAAGGCCGCCGCCGTGTCCCGGGACAACAGGTTCGGCCATGCGCACCACAGCCCGGCCACGCAGACGAGCACGACGAGGGCGATTTTCCACTTGGTGAAATGGACCATTGCGACCGACTAAGAGCCCGTTTTTGCCGCGGGCCCACCCTTCGACAGGCTCAGGGTGAGGTATTGCGCCTAAAGGAAAAGAGGTGCCTCATGCCGAGCCTGTCGAAAGCATGAGCGCTCCGGCTTCGCTTCACCGCTGACGTTCCGAGGGTTGATGCAGATCCCGTGCGGACATGCGCGCCGCACGCAAGAGCGCTCAATTGCCCTTGCCGCCGAGGATTTTGCTAAGCATCGAGCCGCCGCCCTGTTTGCCGCCGCCTGAGCCTGCTGCGCCGCCGCTAGGGTTGTCGTTGGCCTCGCCGGCCGGCTGAGGCTTTGTCAGCACCGCCGCGATCATCGCCCGTTGCACTCGCACCCGCACGTTCTCTGCGATTTCGAGTTGGACCTCGTTGTCGTCGATGACCTTGGTGATGGTGCCGATGATGCCGCCGCCGGTCACCACCTTGTCGCCGCGCCGCACCGCCGCCAGCATTTCCTTGTGCTGTTTCATTTTCTTCTGCTGAGGGCGGATCAGCAGGAAATAGAACACCACGAAAATGAGGATGATCGGCAGGAACGCCTCGAGGCCCCCCAGGGGGCTGGCCGCAGCCCCGCCCCCCTCTTGCGCGAATGCCGCCGCAATCAACATCGGAAACTCCCTCAACCCGCGGTCTCGCCGCTCGAACCTGTATGAAACCAGGCCGGACTATACCCGCCCGCGCCGCCGTTGCAAACGCAAACGCCGACCGCAGCGGGGGTTGTGACAGGGCTGGTCCGACCTGTTATAGGACGTGGCGATGCGCGATGCTGAGAAAAATGCCGTCCTGTTCCGCATTGCGGAAGCGTTGGAGCGCCTGGCGCCGCCGGCGAAGCGCAGCGCCGCCCTCGGCGAGGCGGACGCCTTCATCTGGTTTGCAGACGAGCGCCGCCTGCAGGCGGTGCCGGTCATCAACCGCGTCTCTCTCGACTTCCTCAAGGGAATCGATCGCCAGTCCGGCATCCTGCTCGACAACACCCGCCGCTTCACGTGTCGCCTGCCGGCCAACAATGCGCTGCTGTGGGGCGCCCGCGGCACCGGCAAGAGTTCGCTGGTCAAGGCGGTGCATGGCGCAATCAACGAAGAGATGCCGGGTTCGCTGGCACTGGTCGAGATCCATCGCGAGGACGTCGGCACATTGCCCCACCTGCTCGAGCGCCTGCGGCAGACGACGCGTCGCTGCATCCTGTTCTGCGACGATCTGTCGTTCGATGGCCGCGACGCCGACTACAAGTCCCTGAAGGCGGTGCTCGAAGGCGGCATCGAGGGCCGGCCCGAGAACGTCGTGTTCTACGCCACGTCCAACCGCCGCCACCTGATGCCGCGGGAGATGATCGAGAACGAGCGTTCGACCGCCATCAATCCGGCCGAGTCGGTCGAAGAGAAGGTTTCGCTCTCTGACCGTTTCGGGCTCTGGCTCGGGTTTCATAATTGCGACCAGCAAACCTACATCGACATCGTCGAAGGCTACGCGGAGCGCCATCGCCTCGACATCGAGCCCGAGACGTTGCGGACGCTCGCCAACGAGTGGTCGGTCACCCGCGGCGCCCGCTCCGGCCGCGTCGCTTGGCAATTCATCCAGGATTTGGCTGGGCGCCTCGGTCGGCGCCTCGACGGAGCCTGAACAAGGGAGCACTGCCCATGGCACAGGGTCGCGTGGCGCTGGTCACCCATGTCAACCACTTCGCCGGACGGCCGGCGGCCGAAGCGCTGGCCGGCCGAGGCATGACGGTTCTCTGCCATGACGCCGAGTTCACCTGCGACGCGACCCGCAATGCGTTCGCGGCCGATCACCCCGGCCTTCATCCCTTGGCGGAACAGCGGCCCGAGGACATCGTGGAGCGGGCCACCGCGGCGTTCGGGCACATCGACGTCCTGGTCAACAACGACGCCTTCCCGGCGATCCGGGCGGCGGTCGAGGACGCCCACCTCGACGACCTGCGGGCGGGCCTCGAAGCCATGGTTGTGGCGCCGTTCGCCCTCGCCCGGGCCGTGGTCCCGCAGATGAAGGCGCGGCGAGACGGCAAGATCCTGTTCGTGACCTCGGCGGCGCCGCTCCGCGGGCTGCCCAATTACAGCACGTACGTCGCCGCCCGCGGCGCGGCCAACGCTCTGGCCGTGTCCCTCGCCCGCGAACTGGCGCGGTTCAGCATTCAGGTCAATGCCGTCGCACCCAACTTCGTCGAAAGCCCCACGTACTTTCCGCCCGAGCTACTTGCCGACGCCGCGACGCTCAAGAAGATCACCGACAACGTGCCGCTCGGCCGCCTGGCGAGACCGGAGGAGTTGGGCGCTTTGATCGCCTTCCTCGCGTCGCCCGACGCCGATTTCATCACCGGCCACGTCATGCCGTTCGCGGGCGGCTGGGCGTAGGCAAAGCGGCACGCGGCGTGCATTGCGCAGCCGGCCGCCCTCCACCAACCTGCCCTGCGTCGGCATCGGATATGTAGCGGCCACGCAAAGTGGATCAGGGTGAATCCCGTCACCCACCGTTCAGCGCCGGAGAACGAGGCGGGGGTGGCCGTTGACCGGAGGTGCCGCCGGTATTATGTTCACGTTAAGTTTCAGTGCACCGAGATGTTGAAAATTGCCTTGAAGGGGCCGACCGGACAATGCTGCACGCCGAGCACATCAAGGTAGCAAAACACAACCTTCGCGTGAGCTGGCGCATACATTTGCATACATCCGCATACATCGCAGCGCGTCGAACGGACACAAATTCAAAATCATCAACGTGTTAGCGGAAGCTGTGCCGGACAAATCCGCCACGAACGCCGCATTTGCGCAGGACTTCGTGCGACTACCCGCGGCGACAGCCGTCAGGTGCCGGAGATCAGGTGTTTGCGGGGGTCCACGGCGCGCTTGCCCTTGCGGAGCTGGAAGTGGAGCTGGGGCTGGTTGACGCTGCCGGAACTGCCCGCCCGCGCCACCACCTGCCCCTTGTAGACCGTGTCGCCGCGCGCCACGAGCAGCGCGTCGTTGTGGGCATACGCCGATACCCATCCGTCGGCGTGCTGAATGAGGATCAGGTTTCCGAAGCCGCGCAATTCGTTGCCGACATAGGCGACGACGCCGCTTTCGGACGCCCGCACCGGCGTGCCGCGGCGGACGGCGATGTTGATGCCGTCGTTGTGACGCCCCTTCTTCTTGGGGCCGAAACCGGAGATGACTTTGCCTCTGACGGGCCAGATGAAGCCATCGCCGAGGTCGGGCAGCGGCTTTCGCATCGGCGCGGGCGCAACGGCCGAAGCCGATTCCAGCATGTCGGTCGGATTGGCTGTCGGCGGGACCGGCGGCGGCGCGCGGCTTTCAGCCATCGCCGGCGGCGCTTCAACCGTCGACAGGCTGGCAACCGCCACCGGCCCCGCGCCGTCGGTACCGGGTTCGCCGGCGTCGTCACGGGAGGTCACGATCGGCACCGTCAGGCGCTGGCCCGGACTCACCCGGTACGGTGCGATCAGCCCGTTGGCGCCGGCGAGCAGGTAGAGATCGACGCCCTCGCTTCGGGCGATGCTTTCCAGCGTCTCGTTCGGCTGCACCACGTGCTCGCGCCGTTGCGGCATCGCGATGCGATCCCCGGCCTGCAACTGGTAGGGCGGGCGCAGCCGGTTCCTGTCGATGATCGTCCGCACCGGCACCTGGTAGCGATGGGCCAGCACGTAGACCGTGTCGCCTTCGCCCACCGTCACTTCGGCGGGAACGACGAGCGGCGCCGAGGCGCCGGGTGCGAACGGAGCCGTCGGCAGCGCCGCCATGTCGACGACCCCGCGCGGCATGGGATCGGCGCGGGCAACCGGCGTCACCGCAGCGGTGGTATCCGGCGCGCGCGTCGCCGGCGGCGGCCACTCGGCCCATCCGCAACCAAGGACGGGCACGAACGCCAACGTCAGAACGGCGAGCCGCAGCACGATACGCGCATAACCTGCAAACATGCGGGTATTTTCGCTCACGTTGCCGGCGCCCGTCAACCGCGCGGCTCGTCACCCGCCACCAGCGGCACGAAACGCGCTTCTCCGATATCCTCGGTATCGAGCTCCACCCCTACGCGACGCACGCGAATCAGGCTCTGGCCGCCGGAGCCGTCGTCGATCGGCAGCACCATGACCCCGCCATCGGCAAGCTGCGCGGCGAGCAACGGCGGGATGTCGGTGGCCGCGGCGGTGACGATGATTCGCTCGAACGGCGCCTGCTCGGGCCAGCCGAAGGTGCCGTCGCCGACCCGCGACGTGATGTTGGTGATACGCAATTGTGCAAAGCGCTCCTCGGCCTGCGACAGCATCTCGCGATAGCGCTCGATGGTGTAGACACGCCGGCACAGCCGCGACAGCACCACCGCCTGGTAGCCGGAGCCGGTCCCCACCTCCAGCACCTTCTGGCGTTCCCTCAACTCCAGCGCCTGGGTCATCAGCGCGACGACAATGGGGGCGCTCATGGTCTGGTGGAAGCCGATGGGGAGCGCGGTGTTCTCGTATGCCTTGTCGATAAAGGCCGGCGGCGCGAACAGATCGCGCGGGATGCGCTCCACTGCCGCCAGCACCCGAGTGTCGGTCACGCCGGCCCGCCGGAGCGTCATCACCAGCCGGATCTTGCGGGAATCGGGGCTCATGCCGGCCGGTTGCCGCCGGAGAGATGGGCGCGCAGCGGAGCGAGCGAGGGTTCGTGCGTGAGGTTGCGGGTGAGCGGCGTGACGGAGATGGCGCCGCGGAACACCGCCTCCAGATCGCTGCCGGCGAGATCCCGGTCTTCGCGCCGCCCGTAGCCGATCCAGTAATAGGTGTCGCCACGGGGATCGGTGCCGGAGGTGATGGCGCCGCCGATTTTGCGGCGGCCCTGGCGCGTCACCTCGATGCCGGTGACCGCCTCGGCCGGCACGCACGGGAAATTGACGTTGATCAGCACGTCCTTGGGCCACGCCATGCCCGCGAGGCGGGCCAGCACCTCGCCGGTCCACCGTTCGGCGGTGGGCCAGCGTACATGGGCCCGGTCTCTGTAATACATGCTGAGCGCGATCGAGCGGAACCCGAGCAGGGTGCCTTCCATGGCGGCGGCCACGGTTCCTGAATAGGCCGCGTCTTCCCCAAGATTGCCGCCGCGGTTGATCCCGGAGAGAATCAAGTCCGGCGGCTTCTGTTTCATGACTTCGTGGATGGCGAGCAGGACGCTGTCGGTCGGCGTGCCGTCGACGCTGTAACGGCGTGGCGACAGACGCCGCACGTAGAGCGGGCGGCGCATGGTCAGCGAATGGCTGGAGGCGCTTTGTTCCGAATCCGGCGCCACCACCCACACCTCCCGGGCAAGACGCCGCACGATCTTTTGCAGCAGCTTCAAACCGGGCGCGTGAATGCCGTCGTCGTTGGAGATGAGCACGCGCGCGTCGGCGAGATCGATCGGCTCATGCATCGGCGGTGATGACCTCGAGCCCAGCCATGTAGGGCAGCAACGCGTCCGGAATGCGGACGGAACCGTCGGCCTGTTGATAGGCCTCCAGCACCGCGATCAAGGTGCGCCCGACGGCGAGGCCGGAGCCGTTGAGGGTGTGGACGAAGCGGGTGCCCTTTTCCCCCTTCGATCGATAGCGGGCGTTCATGCGCCGCGCCTGGAAGTCGCCGCACGTGGAGCAGCTGGAGATTTCGCGGTAGCGGTCCTGGCCCGGCAGCCACACCTCGATGTCGTAGGTCTTGCGGGCCGAAAAACCCATGTCGCCGGCGCACAGCGCGACGACCCGGTAGGGAAGCCCCAGGCGTTTCAGAACCTCCTCGGCGCAGGCGGTCATGCGTTCCAGTTCGGCGTCCGAATCCTCGGGCCTGGTGATGCTGACCAATTCGACCTTGGTGAACTGGTGCTGGCGGATCATGCCGCGGGTGTCCTGGCCGGCGGCCCCGGCCTCGGACCGGAAGCACCAGGTCATCGCCGTCACCCGCCGCGGCAGCGTCTCTTCGTCCAGGATCTCGCCGGCGACCAGGTTGGTGAGCGGCACCTCGGCGGTGGGGATCAGCCAGAAGCCGTCGCCGGTCTTGAACAGGTCGTCGCCGAACTTGGGAAGCTGGCCGGTGCCGAACAGCGCCCGGTCGCGGACCAGCGCTGGCGGATTGACTTCGGTGTAGCCGAACGCGGTCGTGTGGAGGTCGAGCATGAACGCCGCCAGCGCCCGTTCCAGCCGGGCCAGCGCGCCGCTCAGCACCACGAAGCGGGCGCCCGACAGCTTGGCGGCACGGTCGAAGTCCATCATCCCGAGACTCGCGCCGATGTCCACGTGGTCGCGAGGGCGGAACTCCCACGCCGGCGGCTCGCCCCAGCGGCGAACCTCGACATTGGCCGCTTCGTCGAAGCCGTCGGGGACGTCGTCCGCCGGCAGGTTGGGAATGGCGGCGAGAGCCTCGTCGAGCGCGGCCCCTTCGGCGCGGGCCTTGTCCTCGGCCTCGGCCTGGCGGTCCTTGGACGCGCCTACTTCGGCGAGCAGCGCGCTCACGTCCTCGTCCCGGCCCTTACGCGCCCCGATGTCCTTCGAGAGGCTGTTGCGCTCGGTCTGGATCGACTGGGCCTCGGCGAGGGTCTCACGACGTGCCGCGTCGAGCGCCGCAAGCTCCGCGGCCCGCGCGGGCAGGCCGCGACGGGCGAGGGCGCGGTCGAAGGCCTCCGGGTTGTCTCGAATCCAGCGAATGTCGAACATCAGCGCTCCCCGCGTCGGCCTGCCTCTTGGGGGTTAGCCGAGTCCCGAACACCGGTCAAGGGACCGAGATTGACCAGCGGCCGGACCAGGCATCCGATGAGCCGCATCACGGGCGATAGCGATAGCGGTCGACGGGGAGATCGAACTCCTCCTTGAGCGCGGCGCAGTCCTCCTCGGCCAGCGCCGCGAGTGTCCGGCGCCAATGCGAACCGAGGCGCGGCTCGAACCGCCGGTGGTGCCCGGTCAGGCGCGCGGCGAGAGCCAGCACCGGATCGGGCAGGCGTCGCGCCACCGCCTTGGCGACGGCGTAGCCGCGGCGCTTCTTGCCGCCGAGGCGCGCCTGCAGGATCGACATGCGCGGGTTGCGGGGCGCCGCCATCAGCAGCGTCAGCAGCGTTGCGCTGTCGACGCCGAGAAACGCGCCGAGGCCGGCGGCGACGCTTGGCATGTCGTCGGTGAATTGCTCGAGGAGCGACACCCACACGCGATCCTGGCCGAACGTGTGCCGGTATCGGGCGATCACCGGCGCGAACGCCGCATAGCTGCGGAGCGTGAGGCCGGTGTCCCAGTTGGCCGCCATCCAGTCGTCGATGCCGGCTACGGTGCGGCCGGTGCCGATGTCCTGGACGTATAGGGATGTCACGAAATCGACGTGCCGGCGGATGGTGATCAGGATGCGGCCGCCGCCGAATACGGCCTGGAGACGCTCCGCCACGTCGGAGGCTGCGGTGCACGACCGCATCGCGAGGCGGCCGTCTGAAATGGAGACGACGGCCCGCCCCCCGGACGGCATGACGTGGGCGGCGGCGAGATCGCGACAGCGCCGGAGATCGAACGGGCGGGCATCGATGATGCTTTCCACCACCTCGCGCACCGGGTCATCCGCCGAATAAGGCTTTCCCAGGTGTCGGATCTGCGGATGTTTCGGCAGGACCTGCAGCCCGAGATGCGTCGAGGCGCACTTGTGGTAGCCGATGCGGATGGCGACGCGCGTGCTCATGGCGTCTTGTAGCGGCCCCCACCTCCGGTGCCCATGGCGTTGTTCGGCGCGGGCGCGACGTTAAACGTCGGCCTGGGCGTCGGCCTCGGCAGCGGCGCGGTCCCGGCTCCGTTCGACCATGCGCACCGCAATGATGGAGATCTCGTAGAGCAGGATGATGGGGACGGCGAGCCCGATCTGGCTGATCACGTCCGGCGGGGTGAGGATGGCGGCGGCGACAAACGCCAGGACGATGGCGTAGCGGCGCTTTTCCCTCATGCCTTGCGAGGAGATCATGCCGGCGCGGCCGAGCAGTGTGCACACCACCGGCAACTCGAAGCACAGCCCGAAGGCGAAG
Source organism: Rhodospirillales bacterium (assembly GCA_016710335.1). Taxonomy (NCBI): domain Bacteria; kingdom Pseudomonadati; phylum Pseudomonadota; class Alphaproteobacteria; order Rhodospirillales; species Rhodospirillales bacterium. The sequence continues at coordinate 66,159 of JADJXQ010000025.1, read as the reverse complement.
ATCAATCGCATGACCAGCGACAGGTACTGATCGACCTTGGCTTCCAGCTGAATCGGCAAGGCGCCGCTGCCGCCGGGGGACTCGAAGCTCACGAAGAAGCTCCAGGCGAGCGGGAAGATCACGTAATAAACCAGAGCCCCGCCGAGGAAAAACAGGATCGGCGTTGCGATCAGAAATGGCAGGAACGCGCGCTTCTCATGGCGATAGAGGCCGGGCGCCACGAACATCCAGATCTGCGAAGCGATGATGGGAAAGCTGATGAACAAGGACGCGAACAGCGCCACCTTGATGTAGGTAAAAAACGCTTCATACAAGGCGGTGTAGATCATGCGCCTGTCGCCGCCGGTGCGGGCGAGAACATCCGCCAGCGCCTGCATCAGAAACGCATAGATCTGCGGGGCGAAGTAGTAGCAGACGAAAAACAGCACCAGAACGGCGGTCGCACTGTACAGAAGCCGTTGGCGCAACTCGGTGAGATGCTCCAGGAGCGGCATCTTGGCCTGTTCGAAGTCGTCGTCCGCCACGTGCCGATGGTGCTTTCGTCAAGACCTTGGTTGCGGCGGATCCGCTGCTTCCGCCTCCCTCGGCGCCGGCGGCGCTGCGAGAGAGGCCGGAGCCGCGGGAGCAGCGGCGGGGACAGGTGCAGTCTGCGCGGCCGAGACGCCCTCGACCCGGTGCTTGATGTCGCGGGCGAACTCGGCCGGGTCGAAATCCTCGGTCAAGGTCCCCGCCGGATCGATGATCTTGCGCGCTTCGGCATCCAGGTCGAGGCGGCGCGCGCTGTTGACCTGGCGCTTGACGTCATCGAGTTCGGCCTCCCGGATCATGTCGTCGACGCCGTTCTGGAACTCACGCGCCAGACCGCGCGCCTTGCGCAGCACGGCGGTGACCGTCCGCAGCGCCTGCGGCAGGTCCTTAGGGCCGACCACGATGACGGTCAGCACCGCGATGATCAGTAGCTCCTGCCAGCCGATGTCCAACATGGCGGGATGTCGCCTCGGGCGCCACAGGTGGTGCTAAGCGGAACCGGTGCGGTTCGGAGTCAGGACTTCGCTACCCGGTCGCGGTCGGGCATCGGTCCGGCGACATCCTCCGCGCCGGAGTTCAGCGCCCGCGGCTCGTCCACCGATCGACGATCCGCAGGTTCGTCGTCGTCCTTGATGCTTTTCTTGAACGACTTCAAGCCCTTGCCGACGTCGCCCATGATCTGGGAAATCTTGCCCTTGCCGCCGAACAGGATAAGGACAACGACGAGGACGATCAGCCAGTGCCAAATGCTGAAACTGCCCATGTGCGTGCGCTCTTTCGTGTTTGGTTCTCGATCCTAGGCCGATCATGACAGAAACCTCCGACAGCCGCAACGGGACCACCTCGCCGTTATTCGCTGTCGGTCTCGTCGTCGTCGGTTGATCCGGAATCGGGGCTGGCGCCGTAGGCCTGGATGGCGGGGCGCGTGTCCAGCAGCCCGGCGGCCTTCAACTCCTCGACGCCAGGCAGTTCATCGAGCCCCGCCAGCCCGAAATGGTCGAGAAAGCGCTCGGTGGTGCCCCACGTGACGGGCCGGCCGGGCGTCTGGCGCCGGTGGCCGGGCCGGATCCAGCCCTCCTCAAGCAACACGTCGATGGTGCCCTTGCCGATCTTCACGCCGCGGATCTCCTCGATCTCGGCGCGGGTGACGGGCTGGTGATAGGCGATGATGGCGAGGGACTCGAGCGCGGCGCGCGACAATTTGCGCTCCACCGTGCGATGGTGACCGAGCAACGGCCCGAGGTCGGGCGCGGTGCGGAACGCCCAGGAGTTGCCGACGCCGACCAGATTGACGCCCCGCTCCCGGTAGTGCTGCTGCAAGACGTTCAACAGCGGCCGGAGAGCCACGCCGTCCGGCAGCGCTTCGGCCAATTGCCGCTCGCCGACCGGCTCGGCGGACGCGAACAGCAGCGCCTCCACCAGCCTCAAATGCAGGGGATCGACCATGGTCACGGCCGCACCACCGTCCCGTCACCGGTCGGAGGGCCATCCGCAGCACCGTCTCCGTCCGGCGCGCCGTTGATGTAGATCGGCCCGAACGCGCCGGCCTGACGCAGCCGCACCCGCCCCTGCCGCGCCAGTTCGAGGCTGGCGGCGAACGTTGCCGCCAGGGCAGAGCGCCCGGTGAGGCGGAGACGGCCGCCGCGCAACTCCTCCGCGGTTTGCGGCGGCAGGAAGTTCCACAAGTTCTCCCAGCCGGGCGAGCGGCCGAGGGCGCGTGTCAGCCATGCCAGCGCATCCTTGACCGAATACACCTCGGACGGTTCGACCGCCAGCACCTGCGGCTGTCGGCGCCGCACATGCTCGCCGTAGGCCTTGAGCAGATCGTAGAGGGTGACCACGACGACGGTGGTGGTGGTCGCCGCCACCGGCTCCGGCTGGCCGCGAGCGAACACGTCGCGGCCGAGGCGCGGTCGGGCCATCAACCGGGCGCCCGCGTCCCGCACCGCTTCGAGGCGCTGGAGCTGGAACGCCAGGGCGGCGGCCATTTCCTCGCCGGTCGGTTCCTCGTCGCCGGGCGGCTCGGGCAGCAACAGGCGCGACTTCAGGTAGGCGAGCCACGCCGCCATCACCAGATACTCGGCCGCCAGTTCAAGGCTGGCGCTGCGCACCGCGGCGACGAACGCCAGGTACTGATCGGCAAGCTGCAAAATCGACACCTGCCTGAGGTCGACCTTCTGGGCGCGCGCCAGCGTCAACAGCACGTCGACCGGCCCCTCGTAGCCGTCGATATCGACGACGAACTGTGGGCCGGCCGGCGCCGCCTCGCGGTCGCCCGGCGCGTCCGCTGCGCCCGTCATGCCCGTACCGTCATGCCTGTACCGTCATGCAGGCGCCATGATGCAGGTGCCGTCCTCATGCGATGTTGACCAGAGTGAAGATTCCTTGCGCCAGCAGCGAAGCCGGCAGGAGCACCAGCCAGCCGAACACGTCGAGCCTGAGCCCGACTTGGGCGCCCAGCCACGGCACCAGGAAAATGCCGCCGAGCACGATGAAAATGCCGTAACGCTCGAGGGCCGCCCACCGCACCGCCAGCGCCGGCGGCAACAGGCCCACGGCGACGCGGCCGCCGTCCAGCGGCGGCACCGGCAGCATGTTGAACACCGCGAGCAACACGTTGATCCAGACGGCGTTGCGAAGGTTGTAGGCCACCCACTCGGCAAGGTCGCCGGACAACAGCGGCACCAGGTGGATAGCCGCTGCCGCGACGATGGCCATAACGATGTTGATGCCGGGACCTGCGGCGGCGACCAACACCATGTCGCGGCGCGGCTGGTGCAGGTTGGCGAAGTTGACCGGCACCGGCTTGGCGAAGCCGAACAGCATCCGCCCGCCCGAGCCGATGAACAACAGCGCCGGCAGCAGCACCGTGCCGAACGGATCGATGTGGCGGAGCGGGTTGAAGGTGACTCGCCCCAGGCGGAACGCGGTGTCGTCGCCCCGACGATGCGCTACCCAGCCGTGCGCAGCTTCGTGGAAGGTGATCGCCAACAGCACCGGGATGACCCAGACCGACAGCGTGAACAGGATGGTGTCAATGTCGAAATTCACGCGTTCGATCCTCGTTTCCACGCCACCGGCTGGCCTTGCATCAATGCCTCCAGCCGGGCGGCGACGCTGTCCGCCGGTCGCTTGTCTCGGCATTCAAGCCGCGCTCGCTCTCCCCGAGCGAGACGGGTCAGCGCCGCGTCCGACAGAAGCGGCGCGACCGCGGCGACGGCGTGCATCTCATCGAGATCGCCGTTGCAGTGAAGAACCACGTCGCATCCGGCGGCGACCGCCGCTTCGGCCCGCGCCGCCGGAGGTCCGGCGAGCGCCGCCATGCACAGGTCGTCGCTCAGCAACAGGCCGTCGAAGCCGATGGCGCCGCGGATGATGTCGCCAATGACCGTTCGAGATGTAGTCGCCGGCGCCTCGCAATCAATGGCGGTGTAGACCACGTGCGCGGTCATCGCCCACGGCATGTCGGCTAGGCGGCGGAACGGCGCGAAGTCGACTCTTTCCAGTTCGTCCCGGCTGGCGTCGACGATGGGCAGCGCCCGATGGCTGTCGACAGCGGCGCGTCCATGACCGGGGATGTGCTTGATCACGGGCAGCACGCCCTCCGCCAGCAGCCCTTCGCAGGTGCTGCGGCCAAGGCGCGCGGCCAGTTCCGGCGTGTCGCCGGCGGCGCGGTCGCCGATGACCGGGTCGGCGCCGGGCTGCGGGATGTCGAGGATCGGCAGGGTATCGACGGTGATGCCCAGCGCCGCAAGCTCCGCCGCCACAAGCCTGGCATTGAGCGTGCACGCCTCGCAGGCGCGCGCCACGTCGGCAGCGGCAAAACGCGCGAATACGGCCGGCGCCGGCGCACTCCGCCAGTGCGGCGGCTTGAGGCGCGCCACCCGCCCGCCTTCCTGGTCGATGAGCACGGGCGCGTCGGCGCGTCCGACGGCGGCGCGGAAGTCGTCGACGAGGGCGCGGACGGCGTCAGGTGCAGCGCAATTGCGGGCGAACAGGATGAGGCCGAGCGGATCCCACTCGGCCAGAAACCGCCGCTCGCTATCTGTAAGCTCGGCGCCGGCGACGCCGAAGATGACTGCCCGCGGCGGCGCGCCCCGCTCCCTAGCCACCGGGGCGCACGACCATGCATCCGACGCCGCGGCCCGACAGCCTGTTGCACAGCGCCCGCGCGTTGTTCTCGCCGAGAATGGGACCGGCGCGCAGCCGGTAGAACACGCCTTTGTCGCCGAGATCGGCGCGCACCACCTGTGATCCCAGGTCGCCGAGCAGATCACCGTGCTTGGCTTTATAGCCTGCCCAAGCGCTCTCCGCCCGTTCCTCGGAGCTCACCGCCGCCAACTGTATCTGGTAGACCCCACCGCGCGTCGACGCCGGCGGAGCGGAGACGGCGGCGGTGCTCACCTCTGGCGCGCGGCCGGCATCGGATGGTTGGGCGGAGTCCGCGGGGGCCGCCGATCCCGCCGCCGATTCAGCACGCTGATCGTCGCGGGCAGGCCGAGACGTGGGAGCGGCGGTGCCCACTCCGGTAGCCGCAGCGTTTCCGTTCCCTGACGTCGACGGATCGGCGGGTCCGGCCGGGGCGGCATCGTCGGGCTGCGACGCCTGCCCGTTCACGCGCTCGCTGTCCTCGGCCAGCCACGCCGGCGGCGGCGGCGGCTGATCGCTTTCGACATGAAGCTGCGGCTGAGGCGGCGCAATTGGCTCCTCGGTCGGCGGCAGCAGGCGCTCGACGGTATCGGGCTCCTCCTCCCCCGCCAGGCGGCGGTAGACCAGCTTGTCGCGATCCTCGACGGTCATTCCGCCCGGCTCGTCGGGCTTCACCTTGACGGGCTCTGGATCGGCGCGAATCACCTCCGGCTCGACCCCGGCGACCTGTTCGTCCTCGCCGTTCCAGCCCCACCACGCGAAGACAAGGGCGATGACGAGCAGCGCTGCGATCACCCATGAGCCGCGGCCGCGGCGGCTCTGCGGCTGGCTCTCCACCGCAAGTTCGTTCGGATCCGGAAACGGCGGTTGCCGGGGACTGAAATGGATGGGTTTGCGTTCAGCCATCACCGTAACTCCTCAACGGGTTCTACGCCAAAGACCTCGAGACCGGACGCGAGAACCGCCTGAACGGCGCGGACCAGCGCCAGACGGGCGAGCGTCATCGGTACGTCCGACGGCGTGATGAAACGAAGTCGGGCGTCGTCCTTGCCCTTCGTCCACAGCACATGAAACGACGCGGCAACTTCCTGCAGGAAAAAGGCGACACGATGCGGCTCGTGCGCCGCCGCCGCCGTCTCCACCAGGCGCGGCCACGCCGCCAACTGGCGGATGAGATCGAGTTCCGCCTGATCCGTCAGCCGCTCGAGCGCCGTCGCCGCCAGGGCGGCGTCGGTGACGGCGCCGGCGCCCAGTTCTCCGGCGGCATGACGGAGAACCGAGCGGCAGCGCGCGTGAGCGTACTGGACGTAGAACACCGGATTTTCCCGCGACTGCTCCACCACCGCCTCGAAATCGAAGTCCAGTTGCGCGTCGTTCTTGCGAGTCAGCATGACGAAGCGGAAAACGTCGCGGCCGACCCGCTCGACAACCTCCCGCATGGTGATGAAAGACCCTGCCCGCTTCGACATCTTCACGGGCTGTCCGCCGTCGAGCAGATTGACCATCTGGCAAAGCTTGACGTCGAGATCGGCGTGGCCGTCGCTGATCGCCTTGACCGCCGCCCGCATCCGCTTGACATACCCGCCGTGATCGGCCCCCCACACGTCGATCATCGACGCGAAGCCGCGGCGGTATTTGTCGAGGTGGTAGGCGATGTCGGTGGCGAAATATGTCCACGACCCGTCGGACTTCTTGAGCGGCCGGTCCACGTCGTCTCCGAAGAGCGTCGCCCGGAACAGCGTCTGCGGCCGCGGCTCCCAGTCGTCGGGGAGCATGCCCTTCGGCGGCTCCAGCACGCCTTCGTATAGCAGGCCCATCTCCGCAAGCGTCGCCAGCGCGGCCTCCACCTTGCCGTCGGCGACCAAGCGCCGCTCCGAGGTCATCACGTCGAAGCGCACCCCGAGCAGCGCCAGATCGTCCGAGATCAGGGCCAGCATGCGCTCTGCGGCGACATCGCGGAATGCCGGCAGCCAGTCGCCCGCCTCCGCATTGCGCCAGCGGTCGCCGTCGCGGCGAACCATGTCCTCGGCGACCGGGACCAGATAGTCGCCGGGGTACAGACCTTCCGGAAACGCCCCGGCATCCTCGCCCAACGCTTCGCGATAGCGGAAATGCAGCGAGCGCGCCAGCGCGTCCACCTGCGCGCCGGCATCGTTGACGTAGTACTCGCGGGTGACGCGGTAGCCGGCCTTTTCCAGCAGCGCCGCCAACACGTCGCCGACCACGGCGCCGCGGCCATGACCGACATGGAGCGGCCCGGTGGGATTGGCGGACACGAACTCGATGTTGACCGCGGTTCCGGCGCCGCTGGTCGAATCTCCGTAAGCCGAGCCAGCCTTCAAAATGTCCCGCAACCGTTCATGCCAGAAGGGATGCGCCAGGCGCAGGTTGATGAAGCCCGGACCGGCGACCTCCACGTCGGCAACCGACTCCATCGCCGCCAGCCGCCCGGCGAGTGCGGCGGCGAGCTCCCGAGGCTTCATTCGCGCCGACTTGGCGAGCACCATGGCGGCATTGGTGGTGACGTCGCCATGGCCGGCGTCGCGCGGCGGCTCGACCGCGACGCGGGCGGTGTCAAGGCCGTCCGGCAGCACCCCGTCGCCCGCCAGCGCCGCCACCGCGTCGCTCACGGCATCAGCGAAAAACTGAAAGAGGTTCATGAGCTCCTCGACTGGACATCGAGCAGCCTACGGTGCTCGTCGAGGGCGTAGCGGTCGGTCATGCCGGCCACGTAATCGCAGACCACCCGCGCCGTCTGCGGCGTCGACGCCCGGCCCGCCGTTCGCTGCCAGTCGGTGGGCAGACAGCCCGGCTCCTCGACCAGCAGCCGGAACAACTCGCGGACCGCCCGCTTGGCCTTGCTGGTCATGCGGTTGAGCTTGTAGTGGCGGTACATGTGCTTGAACAGAAACGCCTTGAGGGCGCGGTCGTTGTCCTCCATTGCCGCGGAAAAGCCGGCGATCGGGCGGCTGTGGCCGCGGATGTCGGCGGGCGAGCGCGGCGCCAGTTCTTCGAGGCGCCGGCGCGTCTCGCCGATGAGGTCGGCGATCATCAACCCGATCAGCCGGCGCACCGCTTCGTGGATCAGGCGAGTCGGCTCCAGCACCGGATACCGCGCCCGCACCTCCGAGAGAACCGGTCCGACCAGCGGCACCACGCCCAGATCGTCGATGCTGAACAGGCCGGCGCGCAGGCCGTCGTCGATGTCGTGGTTGTTGTAGGCGATATCATCGGCGAGAGACGCAACCTGGGCCTCGGCGCCCGCATAGGTGTCGAGTTCCAGATCATAGCCGGCGACGTACTCGGCGATCGCTTGTGGCAGCGGGCGGCTGGCATGAGCGCCGACCAGCGGGCCGTTATGCTTGACGAGGCCTTCCAGCGTTTCCCAGGTCAGGTTGAGGCCGTCGAAGTCGGCATAGCGCGCCTCCAGGTGTGTCACCACCCGAAGGCTCTGGGCGTTGTGGTCGAAACCGCCGAACGGCTCCATCATTTCCTTCAAGGCGTCCTCGCCGGCGTGGCCGAACGGTGGATGACCGAGATCGTGGGCGAGCGCGAGGGCCTCCGCCAGGTCTTCGTTGAGGCCGAGGCTGCGGCAGACGGAGCGGGCGATCTGCGACACCTCGAGGCTGTGGGTGAGGCGGGTGCGGAAGAAGTCGCCTTCGTGGTTGACGAACACCTGGGTCTTGTATTCTAGCCGCCGGAACGCCGCCGAATGGATGATACGGTCGCGGTCCCGCTGATAGCAGGTGCGGCTGGCGCTCTCCGGCTCCGGGTGCCGACGCCCGCGGCTGTCGGCGGCGCGACACGCAAACGGCGCCAGGGTGTGGTCCTGATTCATGTTCAGAGCCTACAAACCGCCGGCACCGCAAGCAACGATGCCGTTCCGGACAAGCCGCCGGCCGCCCGCATCGTCCCCTTTGACAGCCCGCGCGGTTGGACTACATTTAGAGAAACACAACCATATCGGAAGATTACTCTCGTCCGCGCATCAGGAGTCCATTGAGATGGCCGTGGGAACCAACGTCATCGACCAGTCCGGCTTGCAGTTGTCCGCGAGCGCCGCCGGCCGAATCGCCGTGCTGACCGCCATGGAGGGCAATCCGGAGCTGAAACTGCGGGTGTCGGTCTCCGGCGGCGGATGCTCCGGCTTCCAGTACGGGTTCAGCCTCGATGACCAGGTGAACGCTGACGACCGGGTGTTCGAGCGGGACGGGGTCGCTGCCGTCATCGACGAGGTTTCCCTCGGTCTCCTGCAGGGCTCGGAGATCGATTTCGTCGAGGACCTGATCGGCTCCTACTTCGCCATCAGGAACCCGAACGCGTCGTCCACCTGCGGCTGCGGCTCGTCGTTCTCCGTCTGATGGATGATCGGCGCGCGGCGGCGTGACGCGACCGAGGCAACGCCGCCGGCGGACGCGGACGGCCCTCCTTAGCCGAGCTTCACGTCTTAGCCGAGCTTCACGTCGGGCCCGACAGTGCTGCGGCGGCTAAAGGAAGGCGTCCCCGTCGGTTACCCCGCCGATCAGGTTGGCCGCGAGCAGACGCTCCGGGTTGGGGCCGCGCCCGACCGGGACCAGCACTCGAGGCAGAGCCGCCAGCCAGCGGACCAACGCCTGGCGAGCCGCGACCGCCGCCTCTAGCGTCACAGCTTCGAAACGGAGATGGTCGCCGGGGCGGCGTTGTCCGAGAGCCGGCAGGTCCGCGCTGATGACTGTAGCGATCTTGGGATAGCCGCCCGTGGTCTGGGCGTCGGCCATCAGGACGATGGGCTCTCCAGTGCCGGGAACCTGGATGCTGCCCGGCACGGTGGCGTCGGAGATGATGTCGAAGCCCCGGCTGTGCTCCAGCGGAGGGCCGGAAAGGCGATAGCCCATGCGGTCGGAATGCGGCGAGATCGTGTAGTCCGTCGCCTGGAAACGTGCGATCGCCTGCGTGGTGAAGTGGTCGTCCTGCGGGCCGAGAACGACCCGCACCTTTGGAAAGGCGTGAGGCATGTGCTCCGGCGGCAGCCATTGGTCCGGAACGGCAAGCTCCGCCTCCCCCAGCGGCAAGCGGTCACCCGCAGCTAGCGGTCCGCCGTGAAGGCCGCCGAGGCCTGAACGCACATGGGTGGAGCGGCTGTCCAGCATCGCCTCGATTGCGAACCCGCCGGCGGCCGCCAGATAGCCGCGCACGCCGTGCCGCGTGCTGCCGATGCGAACGCTCTGCCCCGCTTCCCAGGTATGGCTGCACGCGGCGGCAGCGGGGCTGCCGTCGATGAACATGGGGAAGTCGCCGCCGGCCAACGCGATCCGCACCGCCGCTCCCTCTACGACGAAGCTGCCGCCGATCAACGTCAATTCCACAGCGGCGGCGCCCGGCGGATTGCCCACCAGCGCGTTGGCGATGCTCAGCGCCACGGGATCCATGGCTCCCGACACCGGAACCCCGAAGCGCCGCCAGCCGCGACGGCCGAAGTCCTGAAGGGTGCTCAGCGGGCCCGGCGTCTCCACGCGCAAGGCTGCGTTCATTCCGGAAGTTCCTCGGCAACGACGTCCCCGGCATCGGCCCGGCGTGCAAGCGGCTCCCAAGCTTCGGCCGGCAACGGACGGAAGCGCACGCGGTCGCCGGCGGACAGGAGAAACGGCTGCTCGCGGCGTGAGTCGAACACGCGAACCGGCGAACGTCCCACAAGGTGCCAGCCGCTCGGGCACGCCACCGAGTAGACCGCCGACTGCGAGCCGCCGATGGCAATGCTGCCCGCCTCCACCGTCGCGCGCGGATCCGCCCGGCGCGGCAGATGAAGCTGCGGATCGAGCCCGCCGAGATAGGCGAACCCCGGCTGGAATCCGATCATATAGACCCGGTACTCCGCCTCGGCGTGGCGGCGAACAACCTCCTCCTCGCTGAGGTCGCTGGCGTTGGCGACGAACTGCAGATCTTCGCCAAAGGAGCCGCCATAGACGACCGGCAGGCTCCACCGGCGCCCGGCCGGAGCGGCAACCGAATCCTCCGGCTCATCGAGCAAAAGCTCCAACCGGCGCACCAAGTCCGCAAACGCAACGGTCCCGGGATCGTAGGCTACGAGGAGCGAGCGATACGTCGGGACGGTCTCCTCCACGCCGGCGATGCCCGCACCGGTCAAGAGCGCATCGAGGGCGAGGACGCGATTGTTGGTCACGTCGTCGATCGACTCCCCGAGTTCCACCACGAGCGCCGCATCGCCGGCCGGCAGGAAGCGGGCGCGCTGCCGCGGCTGGACAGAAGATTGAACTTTAATCATGTTCGATCTCCAACAAACTGAAAAACCAGTAGCAGAAGGGCTGGATCATGGGAATCGCAATCGATCTCAACTGCGACATGGGCGAGAGCTTCGGCGTCTACACGCTCGGAGACGACGACGCCATGCTCGACATCGTCACCAGCGCCAACGTCGCCTGTGGCTTCCATGCGGGCGATCCCCTCGTCATGCACCGGACCATCACGCGGGCGCTAGCGAACGGCGTGGCGGTCGGCGCTCATCCCAGCTACCTCGATCTCTGGGGCTTCGGGCGGCGCCAGATCATCGGGGACACGCCCGAGGAGATCGTGCAGATGATGGTGTACCAGATCGGCGCCATCCAGGCGGTGGCCGCGGCGGCCGGCCACAAGGTGACTTACGTCAAGCCCCACGGCGCCCTCGCCAACCGTGCCGCCGTCGATCAGGATATCGCAAACGCCATCGCGGACGCCATCCGCCGGATTGATCCTGAACTGGTGTTCATGGTGATGCCCGGGATGGCCACCGAACGCGCCGGCGAGACCCATGACTTGCGGATCGTGCGCGAGGTGTATGCCGACCGCACCTACGACGACAACGGCAACCTGACCTCGCGCAAGAAAGAGGGCGCCGTGATCCACGACCCGGATGCCGCGGCTGATAGGGTAGTGCGCATGTTGGAGGAGCAGGCGATCACCACCGTGAGCGGCGCCAAGCTTCCGGCTCATATCGACACCGTATGCGTCCACGGCGACAACCCGGCGGCGGTCGCCATGGCCCGCCGCATCCGCGCCGCTCTGGAGGCCGGCGGCGCCACGATCGCTCCCTTCTCCTGATCGCTTGACGGACTTGTTGACATGAAATGGCTTGGAGAGCACTTTGACGTGCGCATGTCATAAGCGAGTGAAGGAACGCACATGCCGCTGGCGGGAACGGGACTACTTGTCAACTGCATGGATATCGATCCGGAGCATGAGCCGGATTTCAATCGCTGGTACGACAAGGAACACCTAGCCGAGCGCGTCGCCATCGCGGGCTTTCTCGAGGCCCGCCGCTACATTGCCCACCAGGCGCCGGTCAAATATTTGGCGCTCTACACCACGGAAACATTCGACGTACTCAGCAGCCCGCCCTATCGGGAGCGCGTCGCACACCAGACGCAGTGGTCGCTGGACAACATCGCCCGGTTCCGCAACGCGACCCGGGCCCTCGTTCGCGTGGGAGCGAGCCAGGGTCAAGGTCGTGGCTCGGCGATCGTGTTCGCTCGCCTGCGCCCATCAGGGCCAGAGGCAAGCAGCCTGCGCAACCGCATCGCGGAGCGGTTCCCGGAGACGATCGCGCGGGACGGCATCGTCTCGGTCCATCTCCTGGAAAGCGATCCTGAACTGTCGCAACCGCTGAGCGGAGCGGACGCGGCCAGCAACGGCGCCGGTGATTGGTACGTCGTGATCGACGGCACCGGCGTCGAAGCCGTGCGCTCGGCGTGCGAAGACGCGCTGAGACCAGATCAGCTGGAGGGCGCCAAGCTCATCTGGACAGGCACCTACCGACTGCTATGGGATCTTTCGAAAGCCGAACTGGCTGCCTAACCCTTCGCGGGGCGGCAGCCGATCACAGCCGACCGCGTCTCCGATAGAGCAAATTGCGGAGGAAATGTCATGAAGATTGCGAAATTGGGCTTTTTCGCGGCCCTCGTCGCCGCGGTCGGCTTCTCAACGCCATCGCTTGCTGAAAAATGGGACATGCCGGTCCGCTCCAACGAGCGGAACTACATGACCGTGAACATTCAGGAATTCGTCGACGACGTGGAAAAGGAGTCCGGTGGCGACATCGAGATCGTTCTCCACCCGGAGGACTCCTTGGTTCGACAGCCGGACGTGCCGCGCGCGGTGCAGACGGGCCAAGTCCCCATCGGGGAATACTTCGTGTCGATGCAGAGCAACGAAAACCCTATCTTCGGCATCGACAATGTCCCGTTCCTGGCCACCGATTACGACTCCAATCGCAAACTGGCGGAAGCGGCCCGCCCGGCCCTTGAGGAAGCGCTGAAACCGAAGCGCCTGCGCTTACTGTTCATCCAGCCGTGGCCGCCGCAGGGCATCTACGTCGATCAGCCCCTCAAGTCGCTGAGTGACCTGCAGGGCGTCAGCTTTCGGGCCTACAATCCCAATTCGGCGCGCATGGCCGAACTGATGGGCGCCCGGCCGGTGACCATTCAGCAGGCCGAAGTGCCGCAGGCCTTCTCCACCGGGGTCATCGAGGCGATGCTTACATCTCCGGCGACGGGCGTCGACTCTCAGGCGTGGGACTTCGTCAGCTATTTCTACGATGTCCGGGCGTTCATTCCCTGGAACATTGTCGTCGTCAACGAACGCACGTTCCAGAACCTGGACGAGAAGGGCCAGAAGGCCGTGCTGAAGGCTGCGAAAGCGGCCGAGGAACGGGCGTGGAAACGGGCTCCGGAGGTCATTGAGGGATTGATCGCGACTTTGGCCGAACATGGCATGCAGGTCGAGAAGCCGGGGGAACAGCTGCAAGGTGAGTTGCAGAAGGTGGGCGACCAGATGCTCGAGGAGTGGAAGTCGAGCGCCGGCGACGCTGGAAGCAAGGTGATCGAGCGCTACCGCAGCAGCAACTGACGCCGTCGACCGCTCATGCGCGCCCTCGACTGGCTCTTTCATGGCGGGGGGATCCTCGCCGCCATATTCCTTGCGGCCGTGGGGCTGCTCACGCTTGCCCAGATCCTTGGTCGGCTGCTCGGGTTCCTGGTGCCATCAGGGGCGGAGTTCGCCGGCTTCGCCATGGCGGCTTCCACCTTTTTCGCGCTGGCCTGGACACTGCGCATGGGCAGCCACATCCGGGTCAGTCTGTTCGTTCAGAAGCTGCAGCCCCGCTATCGCACCGCCGTGGAGATCTGGTGTCTGCTGATCGCGGCCGGTTTCGTAGGTTTGCTCGCCTACTCGGCAGCGTTGATGGTTTGGGACTCGTACGACTTCGGCGACCTGTCGACGGGGCTGTTGGCTGTTCCGCTGTGGATCCCTCAGACCGCAATGGCGCTCGGCGTCATCCTGCTTGAAGTTGCGATCGTCGAACAGTTGGTTCTGGTGCTGAGCGGCCGTGAGCCGGTCTATCGCCGCCATGAGGATGCCGAAGGAACCGCTGACGAGGTCATGGGTGAATAGGCGCCATGGACCCCCTCGCCTTTAGCCCGCTGTTGGCGCTGGCCCTCCTATTCCTCCTCGGGACCAGCATCTGGGTCGCGGTCTCGCTGTTGACCATCAGCGTCGTCGGCATGGTGTTGTTCACCAACGCCCCGGTCACCCTGGTCATGCCGAGCACCATCTGGAGCGCACTGAGCAGTTGGACACTGACGGCTTTGCCGCTGTTCATCTGGATGGGGGAGATCCTGTTCCGCTCCCGCCTCTCAGAGGACCTGTTCAAGGGACTTGCCCCTTGGATGGGGCGGCTGCCGGGGCGGTTGCTGCATGTCAACGTACTGGGTTGCGCGATCTTCGCTGCCGTCAGCGGCTCATCGGCGGCGACTGCCGCGACCGTCGGTAAAATGGCGATCCCGGAGCTTCTCCAACGGGGCTACGACGAGCGCATGACCCTCGGATCGATCGCCGCCTCGGGAACCTTGGGGCTGCTGATCCCGCCGTCGATCATCCTGATCGTCTATGGGGTCTCGGCCAATGTTTCCATCGCCCGACTCTTCCTGGCTGGCGTCATTCCCGGGTTGGTTCTGGTGCTGCTGCTCATGGGCTTAATTATGGCGTGGGCCCTGCTCCATCCCGGTCGCCTGCCGAAAGAGGCCGAGACCCTGTCATGGAGGGAACGTCTGCACCGGCTTCGCCTGCTCCTGCCGGTGGTGCTGCTGATCGCGGCCGTGATCGGCTCGATCTACGTGGGCGTCGCCACCGCGACCGAAGCCGCCACCCTCGGCGTTGTCGGGGCGCTGCTCATCGCCACCCTCACCGGCGGCATGACCTGGACAACCTTCAAGGAAAGCCTCTACGGGGCCACCCGGACTTCGTGCATGATCGCGTTCATCCTTGGCTCCGCCGCCTTCCTGACGACGGTGATGGGCTACACCGGCATCCCGCGAGCGCTGGCGACCTGGATCAACGAGATGGGGTTGTCTCCCTATGCCCTGCTCGCCGCGCTGACCGTGTTCTTCGTGGTGCTGGGGTGTTTTCTGGACGGCATTTCGATCGTGGTCCTGACCACGGCGATCATCATCCCGATGGTCCAGACGGCCGGCATCGACCTGGTGTGGTTCGGCATCTACATCGTTCTGGTCGTGGAGATTTCCCAGATCACGCCGCCGGTTGGCTTCAACCTATTCGTCATACAGTCGCTGACCGGGCGAAACATCCTCTACATCGGTCGCGCGGCGTTGCCGTTCTTTGCGGTCATGCTCGTGGCCGTCGTCATCCTCGTCGCCTTCCCGGCCATCGCGACGTGGCTGCCGAGCCGCATGATGGCCGGCTGAAACGCGGCTCGGGACCCCCTCCGTGTCCCGGAGCGCGACCATCCTCTCCATTGCCGCCGACCTCGACTCCGGCCGGACCACCAGCCTTGCCTTGACCGAAGCGGCGCTGGCTCGCATCGAGGACCCGGACGGAGAGGGCCGGCGCGCCTTCACGCGAGTGGACCGCGAGGCGGCGCTGGCCCAGGCGCGCGCCAGCGATCTGCTGCGAAGCCACGGCGTCGTCCCGTCTCCGCTCGCCGGTGTGCCGGTATCGATCAAGGACCTGTTCGACATCAAAGGCCAAGTCACGACGGCCGGCTCCGTCGTACTCGAGGATGCTCCGCCAGCCGAACGGGACGCGCCCGTCGTGGCGAGGCTGCGCGCCGCCGGCGCCGTCGTTGTCGGCCGCACCAACATGACCGAGTTCGCCTACTCGGGGCTGGGCCTCAATCCGCACCACGGCTGCCCCGGCAATCCGGTCGATCGGGCGCGGGTTCCCGGCGGCTCCTCCTCCGGGGGCGCCGTGTCGGTGACCGACGGCATGGCGGCGGCGGCCATCGGCAGCGATACCGGCGGTTCGGTGCGCATTCCGGCCGCCTTCTGCCGGCTCGTCGGCTTCAAGCCGAGCCAGAAGCGGGTGTGTCGGCGCGGGGTGCTGCCACTCTCATCGTCGCTTGACAGCGTTGGTCCCATCGGGCGGAGCGTCGCCTGCTGCGCCATCCTGGACGGCGTGCTCACCGGCGCGGCGTTCGTCGCCACAGAGCCGGCCGAGCTTCCGGGTCTGCGTCTCGGTCTGCCGAAAAGCTACGTGTTGGAGGGGCTCGACCGGACCGTCGCCGCAGCATTCGAAGACGCCGTTCGGCGGGTCGAGCGCGGCCATGCGTACGTTCACGACCTCCCGCTTCCTCAGGTCGACCGCATTCCGGACCTGAACGGCAAGGGCGGTTTGACGGCGGCCGAGGCTTATGCCTGGCATCGCGACCTCTTGTCTCGCCACGGCGAGAGGTACGACCCTCGAGTGAGAGTAAGGATCGAGCGCGGCGCCGAACAGTCCGCGGCGGACTACATCGACCTGCTCCACGCTCGCGCCGCCCTGAGCGCGGAGGTCGAGGCTGCGACCGACCGGTTTGACGCTCTGCTGACGCCGACCGTCGCCATCGTCCCGCCGCGCTTCGACGACCTCGTGGACGATGTGGCCTACGCTCACATCAACAACATGGTGTTGCGCAACACGTCCGTCTGGAACTTCATCGATCGGCCGGCCGTCTCCATACCCTGCGCCAGCGGCGGCTTGCCCGTAGGCCTGATGATCATCGGGCGGCGCAACGACGACCGCCGCCTGCTTGCGATCGCACGCGCGCTCGAACGACTGGTCGATTGAGGCGCGGTCGCTCATCAGGCTCCCGTCGAGCGGCTCCAGGCGAAGTCGGTCCGCGGCGGCAATGATCCGTCTGCACCGCATGCGCGGGCGATGCGGAGGCCCTCGTTCCACTTGGCGAGCCGCTCGGAGCGGGCGAAAGAGCCGACCTTGAGTTGCTCGACGCCCCAGCCGACGGCGAGGTGAACGATGGTAACGTCCTCGCTTTCGCCGGAGCGGGCGGAGACGATGGCGCCCCAACCGGCCTGCCGGGCCGCAAGCAATGCCGCAAGCGTCTCGGTCAGGGTCCCCGCCTGGTTGGGCTTGATCAGGGCCGTGTTGCAGGCGCCGCGCTTCGCGGCTGCCTGGATGCGCGCCGCATCGGTTGCCGTGTAGTCGTCGCCGACGACCTGCACCCGACTGCCCGCGGCTTGGGTGAAGGCCGTCATGCCGGCGTCGTCGTCCTCGGCCAAAGCGTCCTCGACCGAAACGATCGGGTAGCGCGCGATCCAGTCCAGCAACAGCTCGCACATCCCGTCGCTGTCGAGGTCGGATTCGTCGAGAGCGAGGCGGTAGCGGCCGCCGCGGCCGAACTCGGAAGCGGCGACGTCGATGGCGATGGCCACGTCCTCGCCGGGGATCAACCCGGCCCACTCGATGGCGCGCACGATCAGCGCGAACGCGTCCTCGTTGGCGTCGAATGCCGGCCACCAGCCGCCCTCGTCCGCCACGCCGTAGAGCCGGCCGTCGGCGGCCATAAGCGCCCCGGCGCACCGATACACCTCCGACGACCAGTCGAGGGCCTGGGCATAGCTCTCCGCGCCCACCGCGATGACCATGAAATCCTGCACGTCGACCCGGCGGCCGGCGTGGGCGCCGCCGCCGAAGATCTGGATCTCTGGTAGCGGCAGCCGCGGCGGCGCCTCGCCGCCAAGCCACCGCCACAACGGCAATCCGGCGGCCGCCGCAGCAGCATGGGCGGCCGCCATGGAGACGGCGATCATGGCGTTGCCGCCGAGGCGAGACTTGTCCGGCGTACCATCGAGGTCGATCAAGGCGCGGTCGATCGCCGCCTGGTCGGCCGCGTCGGCGCCACTCAGCGCGGGCGCGATGGTGGTGCTGATGCGGGACAAAGCGTCGCGCACGTCGTAGCCGCCGAACGGCGGCCCGCCATCGCGCAGATCAACCGCTTCGCCGCTGCCGCAGGATGCGCCGGCCGGCGCGATGGCGCGGCCGCTGGCGCCGCCGGCAAGGAGCACCTCCGCCTCCACGGTCGGCCGCCCACGGGAGTCCCAAACCCGCCAGCCGCGCACCTCGGCGATGGCGGTGGCACTCATGCTCGTCTCGCCAGCTCGTCCGCCCAGATCGAAGCCACCTCCGCCAGCGTCTCAACCGGCATCGCCAGAAGCCGCCGCGCCGTCCGCCGTACCCGCTCCCGATCCGCCTCGGCTTCGATGTATTCCACCGGCGACTTGCCGTCGACCCTCGCCAGCATCAGTCCCGGTAGCAGGTGCGCGGCGCGCGCCTCCACCGCCGCTGCCGGCTCCCAGGTGACGCCGCGGAGGTAGCTGTCGGCAATGGCGTGAAACGCCTGCAGATAGCGTTCGCGGACCCGCGGCGTCCACAGGCACTTCAGCAGCAGGTGGTTGAGGCAGAAGGCGAGATCGAACGCCGGATCGCCGTACCACGCGCATTCGGCGTCGAGGAACACCGGTCCGGCCGGGCCGATCAGGATGTTCTTGGGGCTTACGTCACCATGCACCAGCACGCGCCGGGTCGCCGCCGTGACCTGCACCAGCGCCGTCAACGCCTCGGCCCGGTCCGGATGCGCGCGGGCGGCGGCTTCCAGGTAAGGCTCGAGCCGGAGAGCATGGAACAGGGCGTCGGACTCGAACCGCCGCGCCAACGCCGGCCGGTCGGCGGTGCCGGCATGGATGCGCGCGAGCCGCCCGCCGACGATGGCGGCGGTGACAAGATCGACGCGGCCGACGTGCAGTTCCTCCTTCCACACCGGATAGAGGTCCGCATCCAGGTAGTCCATGACGAACAGGCCGGCGCCGGGATCATGGGCGACGATTCGGGGCACTGCTGCCGGCTCGATTGCCGCCACCGTCTCGAACCACCGCACCTCGAAGGCGTTGCGCTCCACCGGCGCCTGCCAGTCGGCTGCGACCTTGAGGCGGGGCAGCGCGCGCTTGACGCACACCGGCCCGTCGGCCCTGTCGACGCGCCAGATGTCGGACGACACGCCGCCGGCGAGCGCGGTGCAGACGGGCCTCTCGCTGGCTCCGATCACGCCCAGCCGCCGTAGCGCTTCCAGGATGTCGTCGGTGGATCCGTCAGCCACGACGGATCAGCGCCCGCCGACGACGACGTTCTGTGGCCGACCGGCGGCGAACGCTTCGATGTTGTCGATGAGTTGGTCGGCGAGAGTCTGCATGGCCTCGCGGCTGGCCCAGGCGACGTGGGGGGTGAGGATGAACCGGGGATGGTCGAGAAGCTGCATCAGCGGGCTGTCGGAAGGCGGCGGCTCCGGCTGGGTGGTGTCGACGGCGGCGCCGGCGATCAGGCCCTCTCGCAAGGCCGTCGCCATGTCGGCCTCGTCAATGAGGCCGCCGCGGGCGGTGTTGACGACGATCGGCCGGCGGCACATGGCGCGGAACTCCGCCATGGCGATCATCCCGCGGGTCGCCGGGGTCAGCGGACAGTGCAGGGTGATGACGTCGGCCGTCGCCAGCACGTCGTCCCACGGCGTGTACAACGGCCCGAGGCCGCTGACGCCCTTGTGGGCCGCAAACATGACCGTCATCCCGAACGCTCTGGCCAATGCCGCCACGCCTTGGCCGTTGGCGCCCTCGCCGATGATGCCGATGCGGCTGCCGTGAAGGTCGGCGATGGGATGGTCGAAGAAGCAGAACTGCTTCGCCTCCTGCCAGCGGCCGCGCCGTACGGACTCGTGGTAGGCGAGGATGTTGCGGCGGAGCGCCAGGATCAGCGCGAACGTGTGCTCGGGAACGGTGCGGACGGCGTAGCCGCGGATGTTGGAGACGACAATGCCGCGTTCGCGGCACGCGTCCAGATCGATCATGTCGGTGCCGGTGGCGGCTGCGGCGATCATCTTCAGGTTCGGGAGTTGTGTCAGTGCGTCGGCGCGCAGTGGCACCTTGTTGCTGATGACGATGTCGGCATCGGCCGAGCGCTCTGCCACCGCTTCCGCCGGCGTGCGGCCGTGCTCCGTCCAGCGATGGTCGAACGCCGGCCGCCGCAGGTTGACAGACGGCGCCAGCGTGTCGCGGTCGAGAAAGACGATGCTCCTGCTCATGCCGGTTCCGCCGCTGGTCCTCACGCGCTCCAGATCCCAAGCGCTTCTGCTGGGAAGTCCATTCCCTGCCGGGGGACTGCATGATACGCCCTGCGCCCTCAGGTGCAAGCGCCGCCGCGACCGGAAGCGCCCGCGGTTGGCCAAGCCCGGTGTCCTCTGGTAAGACGGGCCCCACGGCAACCTGACGGAAGGGAGCACGAGGCCGATGCTTGGCTTCTTCGCCTTGCTGCTGGTCTGTCAGTTGGCCGGCGAAGTGCTGGTCGTGGCGTCGGGATTGCCGGTTCCCGGTCCGGTCGCCGGCATGGTCCTGCTGTTCGCCGGGCTCATGATGCGCGGCGGCATCCCTGCCGGCCTCGCCGAAGCATCGGACGGGCTGCTCGCGCACCTGTCCCTGCTGTTCGTGCCGGCGGGCGTCGGCGTCATGCTGCACGCGAACCTGATCGCCGCCGAGTTGGTGCCGATCGCCGTGTCGCTGATCGCCAGCACGGTGCTGACCATCGCCATCACCGCCTTCGTCATGCACCTGCTCAGCCGCGGCAACGACGACCGCGGCAACGCCGGCGATGACAGAAGCGCAGACGCCAGTAGTGGAGACGGGCGGCGATGACCACCGATCTGCAGGCCATCTGGGTCTACCTGGCCGCGAGCCCGCTGCTGGCGCTCACCCTGACCGTGCTGGCGTATCTCGGCGGAACGTGGCTCTATCGGCTGAGCGGCAGCAACGCGCTGGTCAATCCGGTGCTGATCGCCGTTGTCGCCCTCGTCGGCTTGTTGTGGCTGACCGGCACCGACTACCGCACCTACTTCGAAGGCGCCCAGTTCGTCCATTTTCTGCTTGGCCCGGCCACGGTCGCCCTCGCCGTTCCGCTCTATCGCCAGGTGCAGCAGGTCAGGCGCTCGCTGCTCGCCATCCTCGTCGCGGTGATCAGCGGCGCGCTGACGGCGGCGGCGAGCGCGGTCGGCATCGCTTGGCTCCTGGGTGCCTCTGAAAAGACAGTCCTGTCGCTGGCGCCGAAGTCGGTGACCGCGCCGGTCGCCATGGGCATTTCCGAGCAGTTGGGCGGCCTCCCCACCCTGACCGCCGTCGTCGTCATCCTGACCGGCATCACCGGCGCGATGACCGCAACCGGTCTCCTCCGCCTGCTCCGCATCCGCGACGAGCGCGCCGCCGGCCTCGCCATCGGCGTCGCCGCCCACGGCATCGGCACCGCCCGAGCGTTCCAGGTCAGCGACGTCGCCGGCGCCTTCTCCGGCCTCGCCATGGGCCTCAACGCCCTCGCCACCGCGATCCTGATACCGCTGCTGTACCGGCTGCTGTTTTGAGCGTTCGAAATGCAGGTTTCCTTACCCATTGCAGCAATCGGGTTCATACCTATTGGGTCTAGCGGTTCCGGGACCTGCTCGCGTCGCGCAACCGGCCCGTCGACGCCAAGACGCGGCCGGATGCGATTGTCGAGCCTTACGGGAAGACGCGGCGCGATGAAGGCGCTAAGCACTGGGCGGCAACACCGCAGGTTTGCTCCAAGTACCTGCTCGCCGCCCTGGCGTGAATACAGCATCGGCATCCGCAGCGTAAGCCGGCTTCACGGCTACCGCTTGTCGCGGTTAGCCTCCATGTAGGCTCGGAGGACGGCAGACATGCGGGTCAAGTGGCCCTTGCCCTGGCTCCGGAACCACTCCAAGACCTCGGGGTCGAGGCGCAGGTGGACCGAGGTCTTGCCGTTGTTGCCGGGGACGACGAGGCGGGCGGTGCGCCAGAAGGCTTCGTCCAGTCGGATCTCCGGCGCGTCCGCCCGGGTCGGGACTGTGTCGCCGTCTCGTGCCATCTGTTCGAGCTCAGCGCGCGAGTAGTGCCTGATATCGTCTTCTGCCATCTTCTCCGACCTTCCAAGCGCTGATGATCCGCCGGTTGATCCCGCGCCACGTGTAGGCCACCAGGAAGAATTCGTCGCCCACGTGGCCCAACGCGCGGAACCGGGTTTCCCTGTGCTGTCCGCGGCGATCTTCGGCTTCGAGCACCGGGCTGGCGAAGATGCGGGCGGCGATACGGAAATCGACGCCTCGCTCGGCGATGTTCGCGAGGCGTTTCCGCTCGTCCCACTCGAACCCGTCCATTCCTGGAAAAGTACAGAAAAGTGGACACGACGGCAATCGCCGTTCCGCGGGGGGAGATGAGCACGCGAAGCACGCGGAGCGGGTAGTGCCTACGTCGTCGGCGGGGGTCTGGCGGCGCCGAGGCGGGATTCGCGGTGGGTGATGTAGAGGACGGCAGCGAAGATGACGGCGGCGCCGATCCAGGTCCAAAGGTCGGGGATCTGGCCGAACAGGAGGTACGCGAACACGGAGACGAACACCAGGCGGGCGAAGTCGAACGGGATCACCGCCGACGCGTCGGCGGCGGCGAAGGCGCGGGTCAGCAGCACTTGGCCGAGGGTTGCGACACCGCCAAGCAGGGCAAACCACAGCCACATCACCGGCGTCGGCGTCGTCCAGAAGAACAGCGCGATGACGAACGACGCCGGCGTCGCCAATGCTCCGAAATAGAAGACAATGGCGTTGGGGCTCTCGGTGCGGGACAGCAGCTTGATCATCAGCATCGCCGCCGCCATGAATGCGGCAGCGGCAAGCGCCACCGCGGCGCCGCCGGACAGCGTCTCCGCGCCCGGCCGCAGGATGATCAGGGTGCCGCAGAAGCCGATGACGGTGGCGGCCCAGCGTCGAATTCGCACCGTCTCCCCCAGAAACAGCGCCGCGCCGGCGGTCGCGAACAAGGGCGCCGTGAAGGTCAGCGCCGTCGCCTCGGCGAGCGGCATCAGGCTCACCGACAGGAACAAGCAGACCATCGCCGTCAGGCCGAACGCCGCGCGCACCAGATGGGCGCCGAACCGCCGCGTCTTCAAGCCGGGCAGTCCGTCCCGCACCAGCCACGGCAGAAGCGCCAACAGCCCAAACAGGTTGCGGAAGAAAGCCGACTGGATCGGGTGTATGTCCGCGGACAGGTAGCGGACAAGGGTCAGCATGCTCGCAAAGCAGAGGCAGGCGCCAATCATCAACAGGGCGGCGCGCAGCGGGTCCGACAAGGCGTTGCGGCGATCGGCGAGAGTGACGTGGAAGGCCATTGGTTGCGTCGGGTTCCGAGCCGGCAGCGTCCCACGGCGCTCGGGAGGTTGACATTGCGCGGGTCGAACCGCCTCCGCATACTGCGTCTGGCACACGAGAAATGAAAGACATGGGGAGGCAAATGGTGTCCGAACCTCTGTGGCGGCCGGGCCGGAGCCGCGTCCTGGAGAGCAACCTGACCCGCTTCATGGAGGAGGTCGGGAGCGACTGGAACGTCAACGTCCCCGACTATTCCGCCCTCTACGCCTTCTCGATCGCCGAGAAGGAGAAGTTCTGGCAAAGCCTCAAGGAGTTCGCCTTCGTCAGCGCCGAAACGTGGGGGCTTCCGGTTCTGGAACACGGCGGCCGTATGCCGGGGGCGCGGTGGTTCCCGGGAGCCAAGCTCAACTTCGCCGAAAACCTTCTGCGCCGTCGCGACGACGCCGATGCCATCGTGTTCCGCGGCGAGGATCGGGTACGCCGGCGGCTGTCCTTCGGCGAGTTGTACGACGATGTGTCCCGCCTCGCCCAGGCGTTGCGGCAGGCCGGCGTCGGCGTCGGCGATCGGGTCGCAGGGTACCTTCCCAACATGCCTGAGTCGGTCATTGCCATGCTGGCGAGCACCAGCCTCGGCGCCGTGTGGTCGTCGTGTTCGCCCGACTTCGGCGTCCAGGGGGTGCTCGACCGCTTCGGCCAGATCGAGCCCAAGGTGCTGTTCGCCGCAGACGGATACTTCTACGGCGGCAAGACTGTCGACGTCATGGGCAAGCTTTCCGAGATCCGGCCCAGGCTGCCGACGCTGCAGCACTGCGTTGTCGTGCCCTACACCCGCGCCGCGCCGCCTCTCGACGGGATCGCCGACGCGGTGACGCTGGCGGAATTCGTCGCCGACATCGAGCCCGAGGAGACCATCCCGTTCCGGCGGCTGCCGTTCGACCACCCCGTCTATATCATGTATTCGTCCGGCACCACCGGGGTGCCCAAGTGCATCATCCACGGCGCCGGCGGCACCCTCCTCCAGCACATGAAGGAGCATCTTCTGCATTGCGACATCCGGCCGAACGACCGGGTGTTCTATTTCACTACCCTCGGCTGGATGATGTGGAACTGGCTGGTTTCAGCCCTCGCCAGCCAGGCGACACTCTTGCTCTACGACGGCTCGCCGTTCCACCCCGACGGCAACGTGCTGTTCGACTACGCCGATGGCGAGGGCATGACCCTGTTCGGCACGTCGGCCAAGTACATCGACGCTGTCGCGAAGGCTGGGTTGAGGCCGCGCGAAACCCACGCGCTCGCGACGTTGCGCACCATGACCTCGACCGGCTCGCCGCTGGCCCCCGAGGCGTTCGACTTCGTCTACCGCGACATCAAGGCGGACCTGCATCTGGCCTCCATCGCGGGCGGCACCGACCTGATCTCCTGCTTCGTCCTCGGGAACCCGATCGCGCCGGTGTGGCGGGGCGAGATCCAGACCGCGGGGCTCGGCATGGCCGTCGACGTGTTCGACGACGAGGGCAAGCCGTTGCGCGGCGGCAAGGGCGAACTGGTGTGCACGGCGCCGTTCCCGTCGATGCCGGTCGGCTTCTGGAACGACCCGGATGGCGTCAAGTACCGGGCCGCCTACTTCGAGCGCTTTCCGGGCGTCTGGCACCACGGCGACTACGTGGAGCGGACAGCGCATGGCGGGTTCGTGATCCACGGCCGTTCCGACGCGACCCTGAATCCCGGCGGGGTGCGCATCGGCACCGCCGAAATCTACCGTCAGGTGGAGCGCCTCGACGAGGTTGTGGAGGCGATCTGTGTCGGCCAGGACTGGCAGGGCGACGTGCGCATCGTGCTGTTCGTGGTGCTGCGGCCCGGGCTGACGCTGGACGAGACGCTGATCAGCCGCATCAAGGCGCACATCCGCGCCACCTGCAGCCCCCGCCACGTCCCCGCCAAGGTCATCCAGGTCGCCGACATCCCGCGCACCAAGAGCGGCAAGATCACCGAGATCGCCGTCCGCGACACCATCCACGGCCGCCCCGTCAAGAACACCGACGCCCTAGCCAACCCCGAAGCGCTGGCGCTGTACGAGGACTTGGCGGAGTTGGCGGGCTGATCAGTCGTCAAGCTTGTCGTTGCGAGAAGGCGCAACCGACGTGGCAATCCAGATTATGGCACCGCATCAGGTTCCCGAATTGCCGCGCATGACCTGCGGCTCTGCTCGCAATGAAGGGTGACCCGGGAGGACATTCGCGTTTGTCTCCATTGCGCCGGCGACATGCTGCGCGACGAGCGAGTGTTTCCCCTGGAACCGGCATTGCGCGCGGTGCGGTTCGCCAACGAGAACGTGCCGTTCGCCGCCCTTCCGCGCTGCGTACAGCAGGACACCATGCGCCGTCAGCAATCGCCGCAACCCGCTGGACCGCAACAGTCCAAATCGTTAGACTAGTCTGAGTTTCTGGCTGAATTTGGCAACGTCATGATCACCGTCGGCGCGTTTGAGGCCAAGACCCATTTCTCGGCATTGCTCGACCGCGTCGCGCGCGGCGAGCAGGTCGTGATCACCAAGCACGGCAAGCCAATCGCGCGGCTGGTCCCGGAGGCGGCCGCCGACCGCGCCCGGATGGACGAGAGCATCGCCCGCCTCAGGGCCGCACGCCGGGGCGTTACGCTTGGCGATCTCGATTGGAAGGATTTGCGGGATGAAGGACGCCGGTGAGCGGCAGTGGCCGGCTTGGTTCTCGATTGTTCGGTGGCGGTGGCGTGGTGTTTCGAGGACGAAGCCTCACCCGAGACCGACGCCATCCTTCAGCGCGTGCGTGACGACGGCGCGCTGGTTCCGGCTCTCTGGCACCTCGAGCTTGGCAACGTGCTGATCCAGGCCGAACGCTGCGGACGTTTGAGCGCCGCTGACACGAGCGCCCGCCTTGAGCCGATCGCCGTGCTTCCGATCGTCACGGACCATGAAGGCCCTGCTCGGGCGCTGCGCCAAGTGCTAGCCTTGGCCCGCGCCGAACACCTGACCACCTACGACGCCGCCTACCTGGAGCTGGCCCTGCGCAGCGCCCTGCCGCTCGCCACCAAAGACCGCGCCCTCGCCGCCGCCGCCCGCCGCTGCGGCCTCGCCGCCCTGCCGCATGGCGGGTAATACACTCAAGCCAGCTTCATGCGTCGGGTGGATTAGCCGAAGCGTATTCCGACGTGTGCATGCATAGCCCGGGTTCGCCTGTTCGGACGTCTTTGATGCCGTCGCCATGGGCAAAATGAGAAATCACCCTTTGTTGCCCTGGATTTTAACGCTCGGTAAAATTATAAGATTCACTTACCGAGGAGGAGCACACGTAGAAGGGAAAAACTACCTTGAGGTGCCGCCGAAGGCTTTGGAGATGCGGATGGCCGTATCTAGGGAGATGCCGGCGCGGCCGTTGACGATGGCATCGAGAGTCCTGCGGGCGACGCCGAGGATGTCTGCGGACCGCGTCACCGTCAGACCGAGCGGGGTGAGCCAGTCCTCGCGGAGGTGTTCGCCGGGGTGAGGCGGTCGAACATGGGCATGTTGCGGGTATCCTCAGTGATAATCGACCAAATCGACATCTTCAGCGTTCTCGGTGACAAAACGGAAGATGATGCGCCAGATTCCCGTGACCGAGACGGCCCAGAAGCCTTGCCGGTCTCCCTTGAGGGGGTGCAACCTGAATCCCGGAGCATCAATGTCGCTCACTGTCTCAGCGCCGTCCATCCGCGCCAAGATGCGTCGGATTTTCGCCACGGTGTCAGGCTGGAGCTTGCTCGCGCCGGCCGTTCTCGTAAAGCGGCTCCAGGTCCCTGTGTCTTAATGACAGTATCATGTCGCAGCAACACCTCAACCGCTTAGCGTTTCACCCTCGTCAACCGCCGCCGATCAACTCCAGCCACTCCTGTTCCGTCAAGGTGGTGACGCCGAGGGCGGCGGCTTTTTGGGCTTTGATGCCGGCGTCGGCGCCGATGATGACGTAGTCGGTCTTCTTGGAGACGGAGCCGGCGACCTTGGCGCCCAAGGCCTCGGCGCGGGACTTGGCTTCGCTGCGGGTCTGGGTTTCGAGGGTGCCGGTAAAGACCACGGTCTTGCCGGCGACCGGGGACGCGGTTGCGGTGGCGGGAGCGGCGACGGGCTCGATGGTCAGCAGCGAGCCCAGGTCGTCGAGGATCTCCCGGTTGTGGGGCTCGGCGAAGAACGCCGCAAGATCGGCCGCCACCGACGGGCCGATGCCGTCGATGTTGACGAGTTCGCGCCACGCGTCGCTGTCGGGATCGTTGGCCGCCTGCATGGCAGCGCGCCATGCTGTGAGCGAGCCGTAGTGGCGGGCGAGGAGGCGGGCCGTCGCTTGGCCGACCTGGCGGATGCCCAGGGCGTAGATGAAGCGGTCGAGGGGGATGCGGCGTCGGGCGTCGATGGCGGCAAGAAGGTTGTCGACCGACCGCTTGCCCCACTTTTCCCGCTCACTGATCTCGTCGGCGCGCTCTGCCAGCCGGAAGATGTCGGCGGGGCCGTTGAGCAGGCCGTCGCGCCAGAAAGCTTCTGCGTGCTTGGCGCCGAGGCCGTCGATGTCGAAGGCGTCACGGGACACGAAGTGGCGGAGGCGCTCGACCGCCTGGGCCGGGCAGATCAGGCCGCCGGTGCAGCGGCGCGCTACTTCCCCCGCCTCGCGTACCGCGATGCTGCCGCACTCGGGGCAATGGTCCGGGAACGCGAACGGCCCGGAGCCGGCGGGGCGCTTCTCCGCGACCACCGCGACCACCTGCGGGATAACGTCGCCGGCGCGCTGCACGACCACGGTGTCGCCGACCCGCACGTCCTTGCGGCGGATCTCGTCCTCGTTGTGCAGCGTCGCCCGCGAGACCACGACCCCGCCGACGGTCACCGGCGCCAGTTCTGCGACCGGGGTGAGGGTGCCGGTGCGCCCCACCTGGACGCGAATGTCCTGGACCACGGTCTGCGCCCGCTCGGCCGGAAACTTCTGAGCGATCGCCCAGCGCGGCGCGCGGCTGACGCTGCCGAGGCGCTCCTGCCAGTCGAGACGGTTGACCTTGTAGACGATGCCGTCGATGTCGTAGGGCAGGCTGGGTCGCCGTCCCTCCAGGTTCCGGTAGAAGGCCAGCATCTCGTCCACGTCACGGCAGAGCCGCGCTTCCGGGTTGACGTGGAAGCCCCAGTCGCCGAGCCGGACCAGAAAGCGCTCGTGGGTGTCGGCGACGGTTCCGCTGATCTCTCCCCACGCATAGGCGAAGAAGCGGAGAGGGCGGCCGGCGGTGACGGCGGGGTTGAGTTGCCGCAACGATCCGGCGGCGGCGTTGCGGGGGTTGGCGAACACCTTGGCTCCCGCCGCCCGCTGGCGCTCGTTGAGTTGGGCGAAGTCGGCGCGGCTCATATAGACCTCGCCACGCACGTCGATGACCTCCAGCCCGCCGTCGATGCGTGCGGGGACGTCGGCGAGCGTTCGCAGGTTCGCGGTGACATCCTCGCCGGTGGCGCCATCGCCGCGGGTCGCGCCCTGCATGAATCGACCGTGCTCGTAGCGGAGCGACACCGAGAGGCCGTCGATCTTGGGTTCGGCCATCATCTCGAGCGGCAGGCTCGGATCGTCGCGGAGCGGCTTCAGGAACCGGCGGACGCTAGCGACGAACTCGCGCAACTCGCCCTCGCTGAAGGCGTTGGCGAGGGACAGCATCGGCCGGCGGTGGGTCACCTTGGCGAATGCCGCCGCAGGCGGTGCGCCGACCCGCTTCGCCGGGCTGTCATCGCGGACCAGGTCCGGGAAGCGCGCCTCGATCGCCTCGTTGCGCCGCCGCAGCGAATCGTACTCGGCGTCGGTGACGATCGGCGCGTCGTCCTGGTGGTAGGCCTTGTCGTGACCGGCGATCTCAGCCGCCAGGGCCTCCAGTTCCTGCTCGGCTTGATCGTGCGTCAGCCGTTCCACGGAAATCTCCCGAAGCGTCCCCGGCGTCATGTGCCAGTGCCTTGCAGAGGGCTTTGCGGCGTGACGTGCAACAGGCGGTCGGCGGCGGCGCGGGCCTCGTCGGTGATGCGGGCGCCGGCCAGCATGCGGGCGATTTCCTCCTTGCGGCCATCGGCATCTAGGCCTTCGACGATGGTCGTGGTGCGATCGGCGTCGGCCATCTTGCTGATCCGCCAGTGGCTGTCGCCGCGGGCCGCCACCTGCGGAGAATGGGTGACGACCAGGACCTGCACGTCGTGCGCTAGGCGCGCCAAGCGTTCTCCGACCGCAGCGGCGACGGCGCCGCCGATGCCGGCGTCGACCTCGTCGAAGATCAAGGTCGAGATCGGGTCGGCGCGGGCGAGCACCACTTTGAGCGCCAGCATGAAGCGGGCGAGTTCGCCGCCGGACGCGATGCGGCTGATCGGGCCGGGCGGCATGCCGGGGTTGGTCGCAATCTCGAACGCGACCCGGTCCCAGCCGGCCTCGCCCCAGTCCTTGTCATCCAGGGTGTCGATCCCGGTGACGAAGGTCGCCTTGCCGAGGCGGAGCGGCTCCAACTCGTCGGCCACCGCCGCGTCCAGACGCACTGCGGCGTCGCGGCGCGCCGCGCTCAACGCCGCCGCGGCATCCTGATAACGCCGACGCGCCGCCTGTTCATCTTCCCGCAACCTGGCCAGCCGATCCGACCCGTCTTCGAGCGCCAGCAGCCGCGCGGTCAGGTCGTCGCGTAGCCTCGCCAGATCGTCGACAGCGCAGGCGTGTTTGCGTGCGAGGGCGCGAAGCGCGAACAGGCGCTCTTCCGCCTCTTCCAGATGGCGCGGATCCAGATCGAGATCGGCGGCGACCCGGTTGAGCTGCGCCTCCGCCTCTTCGGCCTCCGATGCGGCCCGCTCCAGGCTGGCGATCACTGGCTCAAGACGACCCTCCACCCGCTCGGCGATGCGCTCCAGGTGGCGGAGGGCGCCTCGCAGCGCCGCATCGACGCTGCGCTCGCCTCCGCTCAGTTCGCGAGCGGCGTCTTCGAGAGCCACCGCAAGCTTCTCCGCGTTCATCAGGAAGGCACGGCGTTCGGCAAGCTCCGCTTCCTCCCCGACCTGGGGATCCAGCTTTTCCAGTTCGGCGACGACGTGGCGAAGGTAATCCTCGTCGCGTTTGGCAGCCTCCAGCGCCTCGGCGGCGGCGCGGCGCGCCCGCGACGCATCGCGCCAGTCGCGGAACGCCGTGGCGGTGGCGCTGGGTTGGGTCCCGCCATAGGCGTCAAGCAGTTCGCGGTGACTCGCGGGATCGAGCAGGCGCTGGCTTTCGAACTGGCCGTGGATCTCAACCAGGGTCTCGCCGACCTGGCGGAGCAGGGCGACGCCGACGGGCTGGTCATTGATGTAGGCGCGGGAGCGGCCGTCGGCGCCGAGCGTCCGGCGCAGCACGATGCCGTCGTCTGATGCACCGATCCCCTGCTCCTGCAGCATCGTGTACGCCGGGTGATCGGCGGCGACCTCGAAGCGGGCGCTGACCGAGGCGTGCGAAGAACCGTGGCGGACCAGCCTGGCGTCGGCGCGGCTGCCGAGCGCCAGCCCCAGGGCGTCCAGCAGAATGGACTTGCCGGCTCCTGTCTCGCCGGTCAGCGCGGCGAGGCCGCTGCCAAACTCGAGCTCCAGACGGTCGATGAGGACGACATCGCGAATGGTGAGCGCGGCCAGCATGCTCCCCAATCACCAGGGCTTGTACCAGGGCTCCTGTTCGGGCCGGGAGTCCTTGTTCTCGACCAGCTCATACGAATCGATGTACCACTCGCTGCCCGGGAAGTTGTGGCCAAGGACGGCCGCCGACTTGCGCGCCTCCTCGGTCAGGCCGAGAGCCATGTACGCCTCCACCAGGCGGTGCAGCGCCTCGGGGACGTGCGTCGTCGTTTCGTATTGGGCGACCACGCGCTGAAAGCGGTTGATGGCGGCGAGGTAGTGGCCCTGGCGCAGGTAATACCGGCCGACGGTCATCTCTTTGCCGGCGAGATGATCATTGATGAGGTCGAGCTTGAGCCTGGCGTCGCGGGCGTATTCGCTCTCCGGATAGCGGGCGACCAGCTCGGTGAAGGCGGCGAGAGCGTCCTCCGTCATCCGCTGGTCGCGACTCACGTCGGAGATCTGCTCGTAGTAGGAGAGACCCTTGAGGTAGTACGCGTACGGGACATCCGGATTGGCCGGATGCAGCCGGATGTAGCGGTCGAGGGCGGCAATGGCGTCGATGTATTCGTTTGCCTCGTAATGGGCGTAGGCCGCCATCAACTGCGCTTGCGTCGCCCACGGCGAGTACGGGTGCTGTCGCTCCACCTCGTCGAAGGCTACGGCGGCCTTCTTGTACTCCTCGTCCTTCATGGAGACCATGGCCTCGTCATAGAGCTCCGTGACCGGCCGTTCCTCGTACGCCACCTCGTCGTCGGAAGAGCACGCCACGACCCCAAGCAATGCGGCCAGCGCAAGTGTCGCCGCAAAGCCCTTGCCGCGACAGCGGCCTACCCGCAGCTTGCGACCATGACTGATCAAGCGTCCTCTCCCACGTCCCGAAGTGCGCCACGATCTTATCATGCCTGCACCGGGAGAACGCAAGGCAGAGACACCGCCCCTAAAACTAAGGTCATCGCGGGAGCGGCTGAGACGATGCTGTTCGAGGTTGGCGTCCGCGCCCGGCGACAGGTCAGAGACCGACGGCGCGGGCGAGGCGGCTCGCCTGCCAGGATGCGACGGGACGGGCTGCCGTGTCATCGCCGGAGCGGACCATGTCCCAAGCCCACGATTCTTCCGATTCGAACAATGCCTTCAGAAGCTTGTTGTTGGCAAAGTGACCGGTGCAAATGCCCTCGAAATGGCCGATGATCGGCGCGCCGGCGAGGTAAAGATCACCCACTGCATCGAGCGCCTTGTGGCGCACGAACTCGTCCTCGTAGCGCAATCCTTCGTCGTTCAGGACCGCGTCGCCGCTCACCACCACGACGTTGTCCAGCGAACCGCCGCGGGCCAGACCGGCGGCCCGCAGGCGCTCGACGTCGTCGAGAAAACCGAAGGTCCGCGCCCGCGCCAACTCGCGCTTGAACATGCCCTTGTGCAGGCCGAGGTTGATGGTCTGGCGGGCGATGGCGCCGCTCTCGAAATCGATCTCCATGGTCACCGAGAACCCGTTGCCGGGGCCGAGAGTGGCCGACCAGCCGTCGCTTTCGACGGTCACGGGAGACAACATCCTCAACGCACGACGAGGACTGACCTGATCCACGACGCCGGCGCACTCGATCAGGAACACGAAGGGCGCGGCGCTGCCGTCCATTATCGGCAACTCCGGCCCGTCGACCTCGACTACCACGTTGTCGATGCCGAGGCCGGCCAGAGCCGCCATCAGGTGCTCCACCGTCGCGACCGACACCCCGTCACGGGCGACGGCCGTGCACAGCCGCGTGTCGACGACATTGCTCCAGATGGCGGGAATGACCGTGTTGCCGCCGAGGTCGGTGCGAACGAAGTTGATGCCGGTGTTCGGCTCCGCCGGCCGCAGCCGGATCGACACCGACGCGCCGGAATGGAGGCCCACCCCCGAGCAGTGGATAGGGCTCCTGAGCGTCTTCTGCGCGACAAACCTCCGAGCGTCGAACCGTTCGACGCTCGGACTCTCGGTGTACACGCCTGTCGTCATCTCTCGCACGTCATGTCCCGCACGGCTGGAGTTCCCGCTCGCAAAACGCTGCGGCAACGGGGCACGCTGACGCCCTGTCGCCGCTCGTCTGTACCGTCCACTCCCTTGTGGAGTGCCTCACGTGAACTGGTAACAAGAACACCGGAAGCACTCAAATCACCTTGTGTTACCAAGTGTTACCCTGCGAGACCCAAGGTTGCTCAGTTTGCCTGGCGGCGCAGAAACGCAGGGATATCGAGGAGATCTTCAGTCGGCTCCGACACTGGCAGCCGCTCATCGGCCTTGACACCACCCAACCGCCGCGGCCGCTCCAACGGGTGCGGCTCGCTGCGGCCTCGCTCGGTCCCCGAATCAACGATAGTCGGACGCGTTGCGCGGCCGGCGCCGGTGACCCGGGCGATCAATTGCGCAACGCCGTGCTTCGCCGGACGATCTTCGCCCACATGACCTGACCCGGCCTGAGGCGCCGCCGCGTTAGCGGCGTCGACCGGCTGCGGAGGGATGAACGCGTCCCGCTGGACGTCGTTCGACGGGGCCGCGGCCTCGTCCGTCGATGCCGCTTCGTGCAAAGCGGCACTCTGGGCGGCAGCGGGTTGGCCACCGGTTGAGCCGTTGCCGAGGCTGTAGCGGTGGTGGTGGGCTTCGGTCTCGGCATCGGGCATCGCCGCGACGGCCGTGTTGCCGACGACGATCTTCTGCTCTGTCGGGCGCTGCTTGGAGACGGCATCGGACAAGTTGAGCAAGGTCGGTACCGGTTTGGCCGATGCGTCGATATCCATGCCGGTCGCCACCACCGACACCCGCATCACCCCGTTCATGTCGTTATCGAACGTCGTGCCGAAGATGATCCCGGCTTCCGGGTCGACTTCGGAACGGATGCGATTGACGGCCTCGTCCACCTCGAAGAGCGTCATGTCGTCGCCGCCGGTGACGTTGATGAGAATGCCGCGGGCGCCCTTCATCGTGGCATCGTCGAGCAGCGGGTTGGAGATCGCGGCCTCCGCCGCCTCCAGCGCCCGGCGCTCGCCGGAGGCCTCCCCGGTGCCCATCATCGCCTTGCCCATCTCGCTCATCACCGCCCGGATGTCGGCGAAGTCGAGGTTGATCTGGCCCGGGCAAACCATCAGATCGGTGACGCCGCGAACTCCCGACTGGAGCACGTCGTCGGCCATCTTGAAGGCGTCGGCGAAGGTGGTCTTTTCGTTGGCGACCCGGAACAGGTTCTGGTTGGGAATGATGATCAGGGTGTCAACGAACTGCTCCAGCTCGCTGATGCCCTTTTCGGCTATGCGCATGCGGTGGCCGCCCTCGAAATGGAACGGCTTGGTCACTACGCCGACGGTAAGGATGCCCTGTTCGCGCGCGGCGCGGGCGATGACCGGGGCGGCGCCGGTGCCGGTGCCGCCGCCCATGCCGGCGGCGATGAAAACCATGTTCGAGCCGCGAAGCTGCTCGACGATTTCCTCGAGTGATTCTTCCGAGGCGATGCGCCCGATGTCCGGCCGGGATCCTGCGCCCAGCCCCTGGGTTATCGTCACGCCGAGCTGGACTCGACGCTCCGAGATGGACTGTGCCAGGGCCTGGGCGTCGGTGTTGGCGACAACGAAGTCGACGCCTTCGAGGTGGGACCGGATCATGTTGTTGACGGCGTTGCAGCCGGCGCCGCCGACGCCGATGACGGTGATGTGCGGCTTCAACTCGGGAACCGGTGCCTTGGTGGGTATGCTGAAATTGATGGTCATGTTTGCCTCCACTCCAGATGTCATGCCAGTTTTGTGGGCCCTAGAAGTTCTCTCGCAGCCAGTGGCCGAGCCGGCCGAAGCGGCCCGGCAGTTTTTCCGCGGGTTGGTAGAGGGTCGTGTCGGCCTCCGCGGTGTTCTCGGCGGCGTAACGCAGCAAACCCATCGCCGTGGCGAAGGCCGGCCCTGACGCCGCGTCCGGCAGGCCCGGCATCGGCCGCGGTCGGCCGATGCGCACCTGCCTGTCCAAAATCTTGCCCGCCAGCTCCGCCGCGCCGGGAAGCTGACAGGCGCCGCCGGTGAGGACCACCAGGCGCCCGGATAGCCGGTCGAAACCGGCGTCCTCCAGCCCCGAGCGCACCATCTCGAAGATCTCCTCCATCCGCGGGGCGATGATCCCAACCAGATTGGTGCGCGGTATCTGGCTTGGCTCCCCCGTCGGTTCTTCGCCCATCGGCGGCACCTCGATGACAAAGCGGTTGTCCGTCGGCGACGGGACGCAACTCCCGAACAACGTCTTGATGCGTTCCGCCTGCACCAGCGGCGTCGACAGGCCGCGGGCGATGTCGCTGGTGACCTGTGCGCCCCCGACCGAGATCGTGTCGGTGTGGATGACCTCGCCGTCGAAGAACACGGCGAACGTCGTGGTGCCGCCGCCCATGTCGATGACGGTGACGCCGAGATCCGCCTCATCGCCGTTGAGGCTGCCGAGCGCCGCAGCGTAGGGCGACACCACCTTCTTGGCGATGTCGAGGTGGCAGCGGTAGATGCAGGTGGCGAGGTTGCGCACCGGCCCGCTCGCGGCGCTGATGACGTGCAGGTTGACGCCGAGGCGCTGGCCGAACATGCCGCGCGGATCACGGACGCCGCGCGTGCTGTCGACGCTGTACCCGACCGGCACCGCGTGCAGCACGTCGTGGTCTTCGGGAATCTCGTGAAGGATGGCGGAGCTGTCGAGAATGCGGCGGAGATCGACGTCGCCGATCTCGTGGCCGGCGATCGCCACCTCGTGGGGGATCAGGCGCGAGCGCGGCACGCCGGCGGTGACGTTGACCACGACCTCCCGGATGTTCTCTCCGGCCATCCGTTCCGCCGCCTCGACGGTCGCTCGAATCGCCGTCTCCGCGGCGTCGAGGTCGACAATGTTGCCGCGGCGCACCCCATAGGACTCGTGGTGCCCGAAGCCGACGATGCGGAGGTCCCCCTCCATCGCCGGCTCTGCGATCAGGCAGGCGATCTTGGTCGTGCCCACGTCGAGCGCGGCGAGACGCCCGCTGCGCATCCTTGCTGGCGCCGTTCTGGCATTCTTCTTCACGTCAGTGGCCTCGGCCGTTTGCGTTCATGTGTCCCGACCCTGTTTCACCAAAGTTTCCTCCGGAGGCGCCGCCTGGCGAACGATGACCTGATCGGGAAAGCGGAGGTCGAGCACCGTGATGCGGCGGCCGAGCACGTCGTGCCGCGCCTGGTAGTCGTCGAGGCGCGCCAGCGCCTCCGCCACGCCCTCCTCCGGCAACCGGATGTCAATGCCGTTGGTGAGGCGGAGGTCCCAGCGGCGGCCGCCGCGGCGCACCCCGGCCTGGACCTGCTGCTGCAGCATCGGATGGCGGCTCAGCATGGCGATGATGTCCGCCGCGTGGCCGGGGGCATCGTCGCCGACGACGACCAGCAAGTCACTGAACCGGCCGACGTTGCGGTCGTCGATCACCGCGCCGTCGCTATCGACCACCGCGAAGGCGCCGTTGTGCTGCCACAGAGCCAGCGGCCGGCGCTCTCGGATGCGGACAATGATGGCGTCGGGCAGCACCCGTTCGATCGAAACACTGCGCACCCACGGCAGCGCCGCGACCCGCACCTTCGCCGCTTCGAGATCGATCGCCAGGATCGGCGTCTCCCGCGAGATGGCGAGGGCGTCCAGGATGGCGGCGCGGGACGTCTCGTGGCGACCAGCGACGTAGATCTCCCGCACGCCCAGACCGGCGTCGACGGTGGCGGCGACCGCCGCCTGCACCAGCCGATCGGCGACCCGCGCGGGCCAGCCGGAGTGCACCACGGCGCCGAGGCCGGCGATGACCAGCAGCCCGCCGAGGAGCGTCACGCCGACCCGCGCTGATCGCGTCCGCCACCACGGCAGAACGCGCTTCCGACCCTGCCCGCGCCGCGCCGCGCCGCCGCCGGCGGGGATCCGCCACGATGGAACCTTCAGGAGTCGCATTGGGCGTTCTCCACCATCCAGCGAACCAAATCCGGAAACGCGAGGCCGACGTGGGCGGCCTGCTCCGGGACCAGCGACGTCGGCGTCATGCCCGGCTGGGTGTTGACCTCGAGCAGGAAGAGGGCGCGGCCGTCGAAGCGGAAGTCGGCGCGGGACACGCCGCGGCAGCCGAGCGTGGCGTGGGCGAGCCGCGCCAGGCGCAGCGCTTCTTCGAACACCGTCGACTCCAGGTCCGCCGGCACGACATGCACGGAGCCGCCGGGCGCATATTTGGCGTCGTAGTCGTAGAACCCGCGGGCCGTGGTGATTTCGGTAACGGTGAGCGCCCGCTCGCCCATTACTGCCACCGTCAGTTCGCGACCCGGAATGAAGCGCTCGATCATGACCTGGTCGCCGAAGCTCCAGTCGCCGTCGGCAAGGGGCGACGCCTCGCCCTCCAGCACGATGTGCACGCCGACGCTGGAGCCCTCGTTGAGGGGCTTCAGCACGTAGGGGGGCGACATCGCCGCGCCGGCGGCAACGGCGCGGCGATCCACTACCCGATGCTCCGGCACCGGTATGCCGGCATGGGCGCACAGGCGCTGCGCCATCGGCTTGTCCATCGCCAATGCCGACGCGAGCAGGCCTGAATGGGTGTAGGGGACGCCCAGGATGTTCAGCAGTCCCTGGATGCAGCCGTCCTCGCCGTAGCGCCCGTGCAGCGCGTTGAACGCCACGTCCGGCGCCGGCGTCAGGGCGGCGAGGAGCGCCGCCACATCCCGCCGCACGTCGATGGCGGTGACGTCGTAGCCGGCCGCCCGCAACGCCTCGGCGCAGGCGGCGCCGCTCACCAGCGACACCTCCCGCTCCGCCGACCATCCGCCCATCAGCACCGCGACATGGGTCATGGCTGCGAAACCCCGCGGATCGCGGGCGCCGCCGTCGGAACGCCGATGCGGCGGATCTCCCAATCGAGACGGACGCCCGAGGTTTCGAATACCCGGCGTCGCACCTCCTCGCCGAGCGCTTCCAGGTCGGCGGCGGTCGCCGATCCGGTGTTGATCAGGAAGTTGCAGTGCTTCTCCGAGACGACGGCGCCACCGACCCTGAGTCCGCGGCAACCGGCCGCGTCGATCAGGCGCCATGCCGAATGGCCGGGCGGATTGGCGAAGGTGCTGCCGCCGGTGCGCACGCGGGTCGGCTGCGTCGCGTCGCGTCGGGTGCGGATGTCCTCTATGCGCCGGGCAATGACGTCGGGCTCGTCGGGCCTGCCGACGAGACGCGCGCCGACGAAGATCCAGTCTTCGGGCACGGCGCTCGAACGGTAGCCGAAGCCGAGGTCGTCAGGCTCAAGGCTCTTGCGGTCGCCGGCCGGATCGAGGGCGTCGACGGCAACCACCACGTCCTTGATCTCGCCGCCGAAGGCGCCGGCATTCATGCGGAGCGCGCCGCCGATCGTCCCCGGGATGCCGATCAGGAATTCCAGGCCGGCGATCCCGGAGTCGGACGCGACACGCGCGACGGTGACGTCGAGCGCGCCGGCGCCGGCGACAATCTCCGTCCCCCGCGTCTCGGTCGCCGCGAACGCGCGTCCGAGGCGGATGACCACCCCCGGCACGCCACCGTCGCGGACCAGCACGTTCGAGCCGACGCCGAGGACGGTCAGCGGAACATCCTTGGGCCTGGCGGCGAGGAAGGCGGCCAGATCGTCGGCGTCGGCGGGCCGATACAGGACCTCCGCCGGGCCGCCGACGCGGAACCAGGTGACGCCGGAGAGCGGCGCCCCCGCGGTGTAGCGGCCACGCACCATCGGCAACCGCTCGATCAGCCCGTGTGAATGATGGAGCGCCGGCATCATCGTGCCGCCCTCTCGTCGGGCATCGACGAAGGTCGCATCGGCTGGCGGCGGATCTCGGCCAGCCGGCCCGGCAGGTCGTGGGCCCATCGGGTGATGGTGCCGGCGCCGAGGCAGACCACCAGATCGCCCGGCGCCGCCAACTCATCGACGGTGGCGGCCAAGTCGTCGGCGCTGGCAAGCGGCAGGGCGCGGCGATGACCATGGGCCCGCAGTCCCGCGACCAGCGCGTCGCGGTCGGCGCCGGCGATGGGGGCCTCGCCGGCGGCATACACGTCGGCGACCACGACGGCGTCGGCATCGTTGAAGCAGGCGCAGAACTCTCCGAACAGCGAGTGCAGGCGGGTGTAGCGATGGGGTTGGACGACGGCGATGACGCGACCGTCCGTGACGTTCCGCGCCGCCTCCAGCACCGCGGCGATTTCGACGGGGTGATGGCCGTAGTCGTCAATGATGGTGATGCCGTCGACTTCGCCGGTGCGGGTGAAGCGGCGGTTGACCCCGCCGAATGTGGCCAGCGCATCGGCCAGCACCTCGTCACCGATGCCGAGCTCGGCGGCGACCGCCACCGCTGCGAGCGCGTTCTGGACGTTGTGGCGGCCGATCATCGGCAGGCGGAGGCCGTCGATCCGCCGCACGGTCTCGCTCCGTCGATCGGCGATGATGGCGTCGAAACCCATGCCGCCGCCGGCCTTCGCCTCGACGTTGACGGCGCGGACATCGGCTTGCGGGCTGAAGCCGTAGGTGACGATGCGACGATCAGAGACCCGAGGCAGGATCCCTTGGACTTCAGGGTGATCAGTGCACAGCGCGGCGAACCCGTAGAACGGCACGCTGGAGATGAAGGCGACGAATGCTTCCCGCAACGCATCAAAGTTGCCGAAGTGATCGAGATGCTCGGGATCGATGTTGGTGACGACGCAGACCGTTGCCGGCAGCTTGAGGAAGGTGCCGTCGGATTCATCCGCTTCGGCGACCACCCAGTCGCCGTCGCCGAGCCGGGCGTTGGAGCCCCACGCATTGATGATGCCGCCGTTGATGACCGTCGGGTCCTTCCCGGCGGCGTATAGGACCGAAGCAATCAGTGACGTGGTCGTCGTCTTGCCGTGGGTGCCGCCTACGGCGATCGACCACTTGAGCCGCATGATCTGAGCCAGCATTTCGGCGCGGCGCACCACCGGCACCAAGCCCCTGCGGGCGGCGGCTACCTCCGGGTTGTCGCCCCGCACCGCCGTGGAGACGACGACCACCCGCGCTTCGCCGAGGTTGGCCGCGTCGTGGCCGATGCGGACCGGAATGCCGAGCGCCCGCAGCCGCGCCGTGTTGGCGTTGTCGGCGAGGTCGCTGCCCTGGACGGCGTAGCCGAGATTGTGCAGCACCTCGGCGATGCCGCTCATGCCGATGCCGCCGATGCCGACGAAATGGATGGTGCCGACGTCGAGGGGGAGCGTCTTCATGCCGCTGCCCTCCCCTCAGGTCCGCCGGCCATGGCGAGAAGCTCGCACACGACGTCGGCGAACCGTTCGGCCGCCTCGGGCTGACCGAACGTCCAGGCCCGTTCCACGGCCTGATAGAGGTGTTCCGGGTCGGCAAAGACGTAGTCCAGGCATTCTGCCAAGGCATCGGGCGTGAACTTAGATTGCGGGAACACCCACGCGGCGCCGGCCGCGGCGGCGGCGAGGGCATTGGCGGCCTGGTGACCGTCGGCGGCGTGAGGATACGGAACGAGTATCGCGGGGCGTCCGACGATGGCCATCTCGGCCACCGTGGAGGCGCCGGCGCGGGCGATCAGCAGGTGGCTTGCGGCCAGTCGCTCCGGCACATCGCGGAAAAACATCGACACCTGCGCTTCGACGCCGATGCTGCGATACGTCTCGCGGACCGTGTCCAGGTCCTCCCGGCGGCATTGCTGCGCGACCCGGATCCGGCCGCTGAGCGCCGGAGGCAGGGGGCCAGCGCCACCGGCACCACCTCGGCGAACACCTGGGCGCCTTGACTACCGCCGAGCACGAGAATGTGGATGGTGCTGCTGTGGTTCAGGTCGGGATAGGGCGCCGCGCGGCTCTTCAGGAACGCCGCGCGCACCGGCATGCCGACCCGCACGACTTTGGCGGCGGCAGCGGGGGGAACGCCTTTGACTTGTCCGAATACGGTGGCGATGCGGTCAACGCGGCTGACGACAAGCCGGTTCGCCCGGCCGAGCACGGCGTTCTGCTCGTGGATCACCGTCGGCATGCGGGGAGCCGTGGACACTGCGGCCAGCATCGTCGGCACGGACGCATAGCCACCGAAGCCGACCACCGCGTCCGGCTTCAGGCGCTTCAGCAGCCTTCGCGCCTGCACGAAGCCTCGCGCCTGCCGGTACAGGCTGACCATGCGTTGCGCCAGGCTGCCACCGGCGACGGCGCCGGCATGGAGACGATGCACCTCGAGCGCATCAAGGGTCCCGCCGAAGACGCCGCCGCGGCGGTCGGTGAACAGCGCCAGACGGACGCCGCGCGACATCAACTCCGACGCAAGCGATTCCGCCGGGAACATGTGGCCACCGGTGCCGCCAGCGGCAAGGACGACCAGCGGGGCCGCCGCGGCGGCATGATCGGGGAATGGCGGGGTCATCCAGACCCCAGCCGCCGGGCGCCGGCGGGTCAGCGCCAGCACCATGCCCATGCCCAGCCCCACCGCCAGCAGCGACGAGCCGCCGTAGGAGATGAACGGCAAGGTGATGCCCTTGGGCGGGATCAGGTGAATGGTCGACGCCATGTTGACCAGGGCCTGAAGGCCGAACTGGGCGAGCAGGCCGGCGGCGGCCAGGATCACGAACATGTCTTCGTCCTTGAGCGCCCGCGCAAACCCCCTCAGCACCACGAACGCGAACAGGCCGACGATCAGGAGACAGACGACCAGGCCGAACTCCTCGCCGGCGACGGCAAGGATGAAATCGGAATGGGCGTCGGGGAGGATTTCCTTGACCCGACCCTCGCCCGGACCGCGGCCGAACCAGCCCGCCCTGGCGGAAGGCGTCCAACGCTTGGCTTACCTGGAAGCCGTCGCCGGCGGTCGGGTCGAGGAAGTGATCGACGCGCATATGCACGTGGTTGAAGGTGAAATAGGCGCCGACCCCGGCGGCAAGGAACAGAAAGCCGATCAGCACGATCACGGTCAGCGGCAGGCCGGCAAGGAACAACTGCACGCCCCACACCGAAGGCCACCATCACGGTCCATGCCGAGGTCCGGCTGCGGCAGCAGCAGCAGCGCACGGTCGCGCCGACCAGCAGCGCCAGGATGCCGCCGGGAAAGCGCGCATCGATCCGCCCGGCGCTGATCAGCCACGCCGAGACCACGGCAAAGGCCGGCTTGAGGAACTCCGACGGCTGGATCGAGACGGCCGCCGATCAGAGCCAGCGAGGTCGCCCCGTTGATCTCCAGCCCGAGGAAGAGGGTGAGCAGCGGTGAGCACCAGCGCCACGCAGAATGCCACGACGCCAATGCGGCGCCAGCACGCCTCGGTCGAGGTCAGAAACAACGCGGCGAGCGCCAGCGGAAGATAGGCATACTGGCGCTGGGCGAAATGAAATGCCTGGTAGCCGAAGCGTTCCGCCACCGCCGGCGACGCCGCCATGATGAGCACCACGCCGGCGGACACCATCAACAGGACGGCGCCGAGGGTCCATCGGTCGACGGTCCACCACCAGCGGCTCAGCAAACTGGTGTCGGTGCGGGCGAATGTGGTCATGCGCCGATCGCCTCCACCAGATGCCGAAAGCTGTCGCCGCGCGCCTCGAAATTCTCGAACTGGTCGAAGGACGCGCACGCCGGCGAGAGCAGCACCGTGGGACGAGCGACGCCATTGCTGTGGGCCTGGGCCCGCGCCGCGGCAACGGCCGCAGCCAGGGTGCCGCACAGGCTGGTCGGCACCCGGCCGGCGAGTTCGGCCGCAAACGGCTCCGCCGCCTCGCCGATCAGGAAAGCGTGGCGGACGCGCGCGAGGTGGGGGGCGACGGCCGGCAAGCCCACCCTCCTTGGCGCGCCCGCCGGCAATCCAGTAGACGGCGTCGTAGCAGGCGAGCGCCCGCGCCGCGGCGTCCGCATTGGTCGCCTTACTGTCGTTGACGTAGGCGATGTCATCGATCACCGCGACCAGTTCCTGGCGATGGGCGAGGCCGCGGAAGCTGCAGATCGCGGCGGCGATGACGTCGCGCTCAACCCCCAGCGCCGCCGCCGTCGCGAACGCCGCTGCGGCGTTCTGGGCGTTGTGCGCGCCGGGAAGGGCCGGCGCCGCGCTCAGATCCAGGACCGCCGTCGCCGCGCCGCGGCGCGCGTCCATGAGAAGCCCGCCCTCCGCGTAGACCCCGCCCGCAACGCCACCGTGGCCGGAGATCGGGATCACGGTCTCGGGCGGAAGGCCGTCGCGAATGGCGCGGCTGCCGGCGTCGTCGACGCCTATGACGGCGGTGGCGCCCGCCGACTGGCCCCGGAAAACGCGGCGCTTGGCGGAAACGTAGCCGTCCATGCCGCCGTGGCGGTCGAGGTGGTCGGGGCTGATGTTGAGCAGAACGGCGACGTACAACGCCAGTGTCGGCATCAATTCGAGTTGGTAGGACGACAGCTCCAGCACGTAGATGCCGCCGGCCCCGAGCGGCGGCAGGGTCAGAGCCGCAACGCCGATGTTGGCGCCGACGGCGCAGCGCCGCCCGGCGTGCGCAAGGATGTGGCCGATCAGCGCCGTCGTGGTCGACTTGCCGTTGGTGCCGGTGATGCCGACGAACACCGCGTCGGGCTGCGCCTGGCCGAGCAGCTCCACATCGCAGACGACTGAGCAGCCAGCCTGCCGAGCCCGCTCGACGACCGGATGCGCGTAAGGATGCCCGTGCGGGATGCCGGGGCTCAGCACCAGCACCTTCGCCTGGGACAGATCAACGGTAGCAAGATCAACCGGCGAAACGCCGGCAACCGCCGCGCGCGCTCGGGCCGATGCGTCGTCGTCCCATGCCCAGCAAGCGATTCCGCTCGCCGCCAGCGCCTGAGCTGAAGCGAGGCCGCTGCGGCCGAGGCCGAGAACGGCGACGGGGTGGGGACCGAGGACGGTGAGATCGATCGTCATCGCCGCCTCACCTGAGCTTCAGCGTCGCCAAGCCGGCCAACGCCAGGATCGAGGCGATGATCCAGAAGCGGATGACGATGGTGGGCTCCGCCCAGCCCTTCTTCTCGAAGTGGTGGTGCAGCGGCGCCATGCGGAAGACGCGCTTGCCGGTCAGCTTGAACGACACGACCTGGACGATCACCGAGACGGTCTCGAGCACGAACAGGCCGCCGATGATGGCCAGCACCAGCTCGTGCTTGGTGGCGACCGCGATGGCGCCGAGCGCGCCGCCGCAGGCCAGCGAGCCGGTGTCGCCCATGAAGACCATGGCCGGCGGCGCGTTGAACCAGAGGAAGCCCAGCCCGGCGCCGATCAACGCGCCGCACAGCACGGCCAGCTCGCCGGAGCCGGGCACGTGGTGGATCTGCAGGTAGTTGGCGAAGATGGCGTTGCCGGCGAGATAGGCGATCAGCGCGAAGGTGGCGGCGGCGATCATCACCGGCACGATGGCGAGGCCGTCCAGGCCGTCGGTCAGGTTGACGGCATTGGACGCGCCGACGATGACCAGCATCGCCGAAGAGCACGAAGAACCAGCCGAGATGCAGCAGCACGTCCTTGAAGAACGGGACAGCAAGGGTCTGACGCAGGTCGGGGGTCGTCAGCGCCGTGATCCATACCGCCGCCACCCCGGCGATCGCAAGCTGCAGCAACAGCTTAAGCCGCGGCGGAATGCCCTTCGAGTTGCGGAGCGCGACCTTGCGGTAGTCGTCGAGGAAGCCGATGGTGCCGTAGCCGATGGTGACGCACAGCACCACCCAGATGAAGCCGTTGCCGAGGTCGGCCCACAGCAGGGTCGACAGAGCAAGCGCGATCAGGATCAGAAAGCCGCCCATGGTCGGCGTGCCCTTCTTGGTCAGCAGATGGCTCTCCGGCCCGTCGTCGCGGATCGGCTGGCCGCCGCGGCTGGCGCTTTCAGCCAGCGGATCAGCCACGGCCCCAGGATGAAGCTGATGACCAGCGCGGTCACCACCGCGCCCGCCG
Source organism: Rhodospirillales bacterium (assembly GCA_016710335.1). Lineage (NCBI taxonomy): Bacteria > Pseudomonadati > Pseudomonadota > Alphaproteobacteria > Rhodospirillales > Rhodospirillales bacterium. Next base: position 21,451 of record JADJXQ010000025.1, on the reverse strand, counting down.
TCCGAAACGTGAGGTAGCGGAACACGTTCAGGAACGAGATCTGGTCTGCCAGGGGGAAGAGCAGGTGATACAGCACGCGGGCGTCCTCCCTTACGTCCGCGAAGCGGTGCGGCTGTCGGCATGGTGGGCGTCGACGCCGGCATCCAGCGCCTTCAGGGCGTTGACGACGAGGCCCATCCGGCTAGCCGCCGAGCCCTTGACCGCGACCACGTCGCCGGAGTGCACGCAGGCAGAGACCAGCGGCGCCAGGGCAGCCGCATCGGGCGCGTGTCCGCCCCGCATCTCCGACGGGAGAGCGTCAAACAGGTGGATCATCTCGCTGCCAGCGGGTGAAGACCAGGTCGAACCTCGTGCGCGGGCAGCGGGTCGACCAGGGCGGGATGCAGCGCCGCGGGCCGTCGCCCAGTTCCAGCATGTCGCCCAGCACCGCGATGCGACGGCCGGTTGATCCGGGGCGCATGCTGCCGAGCACGTCGAGCGCCGCCACCATGGAGACCGGCGAAGCGTTGTAGCTGTCGTCGATCAGGGTGAAGGCGCCGGTCTCCACTCGAATGATGAAGCGCTGGCCGCGGCCTTTGGATGGCGTGAATGCCGCCAGCGCCCGGGCCGCGGCGCGCACGTCGCCGCCGGCGGCGGCCACTGCGGCAAGGACGCAGAGACTGTTGCCGACCCAGTGCCGCCCCGGCACGTTCAACCGGTACTCCACGGTTTCGCCGGCGATCCGGGCAACCACCGACGACCCTGCCGAGTCGGTCAGTTCCTCGATCGCGCAAACCCCGGCGTCCGGATGACGGCCGAAAGAGATTACCGCCGCCACTCCCGCTGCGCCGGCCGCCTGTGCGAGACGCGCGAACTGGTCGTTGTCCCGGTTGAGCACCGCCGCCCCGCCCGGCTCAACGCCGACGAAGATCTCCGCCTTGGCATCGGCGATGGCCTCGATCGAGGAGAAGTGCGCCCGGTGGACCGCCTCGATGGTCGTAATGGCGGCGACGTGCGGGCGTACCAGCAGCGCCAGCGGCGTGATCTCTCCCGGATGGTTCATGCCGAGTTCGAACACCGCGAACCGCGCCTCGCGCGGCAGACGGGCGAGGCTGAGCGGCACGCCCCAATGGTTGTTGAGGCTGCCTTCGCTGGCCGCGGTGGTCGCCTGGGCCGACAACGCGATGCGGGTCGCCTCCTTGACTCCGGTCTTGCCGACGCTGCCGGTTATCGCGATGACCCGTGCCCGGCTCCGCGAGCGCGCGGCGCGGGCGAGGGCGCACAACCCCTCCAGCGTGTCGTCGACGAACAGCAGCGGCGCGTCGCCGGCCACGTCGCCGGGACGACGAGCGACCATGGCCGCCGCCGCACCCTTGTCGAGCGCCTCGGCCACAAAGTCGTGCCCGTCGAAGTTCGGACCGCCGAGCGCGATGAACAGGTCCCCCCGCTCCACCGTGCGGCTGTCGATGGAGACGCCGGTAGCCCGCCAGGCGCCGTCGCTGCGACCGGAAACGGCCGCAACCGCCTCCGCGGCGGTCCACAATGGCTGCGGAAGAGTCTTCATGCTTGCCTCCCGGCGGCCGCGCAGCGAACCGCCGCGGCATCATCGAACGGCAGGACGCGGTCGCCGACTATCTGGCCGGTCTCGTGTCCTTTGCCGGCGATCAGGAGCACGTCGCCCGTACCCAGCATGGCGACCGCGGCGGCGATGGCTTCGGCGCGGTCGCCGATCTCCGTCGCGCTCGGACAGCCGGCCAGGATGGCGCGACGGATGGCGGCGGAGTCTTCGCCGCGTGGATTGTCGTCGGTGACGATGACGTGGTCTGCGAGGACCGCGGCGATCCGCCCCATCTCCGGTCGCTTGCCCGCGTCGCGGTCGCCGCCGCAGCCGAACACGACGATCAGGCGACCGGCGGCGTGCGGACGCAGCGCCGCCAGCGCCGCCGCCAGGGCATCCGGCGTGTGGGCGTAATCCACATAAACGCGCGCGCCGCTGTCGAGTCGCGCTGCCAGCTCCAGGCGTCCACGCACCCCCTGCAGCGCCATCAGTGCCTGGACCGTCACCTCGGCCGGAACCCGGGTCGCCATCGCGAGGGCGGCTGCACATAGCGCGTTGGATGCCTGAAAGACGCCGACCAGAGGCACTGACACGCAGTGTGTCTTGCCTTCGACGACCAGTTCGAGCCGCTGACCCTCGGCCGCCGGCGTGATAGCCGTCAGACGCACGTCCCGTCCGGCATGCCCGTAGGTCATGACCGCGATTCCGCGCGGCTCGGCGGCGGCGATCATTTCCGCACCGGCGGCATCGTCGGCGTTGACCACACAGCTGCCGCCGGCGTCTACAAGCTCCGCGAACAGACGCCGCTTGGCGTCGAGATAATCCGCCATTGAGCCGTGATAGTCGAGGTGTTCGCGGGTGAGGTTGGTGAACGCCGCCGCCGCGATGCGCACCCCGTCGAGCCGGTGCTGGGAGAGCCCGTGGCTCGACGCCTCCAGCGCCAGATGATCGACGCCGGCGTCGGCGAGTTCGGCGAGGGTCGCGTGCAACTCGACCGGATCGGGGGTGGTTAGGCTGCCGGAGCGCGCGGCGTCCGGCGCCTGAACGCCGAGCGTGCCGACGCTGGCGGCCGCGCGGCCGGCATGCGTCCAGATCTGGCGCAGGAAACTGACGACGGAGGTCTTGCCGTTGGTGCCGGTGACGGCGGCGACGACATCCGGCTGCCGACCGTAGAAGCGGCTTGCCAGCAGCGCGAGGCGGCGCCGTGGGTTGGCGTCAACGATCACCGCGACGGACTCCCGCCGCTCGAAGTCGGGCGCCCGCGTGAGCACCGCGGCGGCGCCGCGGGCGATAGATTCGGAGATGAAGGCAGTGCCGTCGGTCCGGCCACCCGGCAATGCCGCGAACAGGTAGCCCGGCTTGACCTGCCGTGAGTCGCTGGTCAAACCCGTAATGTGGCTTCGTTTGCTCTCCGTCGTACCCGTCACCTCGACATCGAATCCATTCAGCAAGTCAGTGAGCCGCACCGGGTCGTCCCCGCGCCTGGGCCATCGCCTGCCGGAGGAACGCGGTCATCGGGGCGTCGCCCCGCAGCACCGCGGGGATGATGCGGTGTTCGCCCCGCTCCCGCGCCTTGATCTCCTCGATGTCCGCCATCACCGGCTCGACCCCGAGGATCGGCGCGATGCGGTCCGCGATGCGGCCGACCGCCGGCGCCGCGACCCAACCGCCGGTCGCGTAACCGTAGGTCTCTCGGGTGCCTTTCGGTTCGTCGACCACCGCCACCACCACGTAGCGCGGATGATCGATCGGGAAGGCCCCGACGAAGGAAACCAGCTTGGCGCTACGGTTATAGCGGCCGCCGATCAGCTTCTCCGCCGTGCCCGTCTTGCCGCCGACGCGGAGCCCGGGAACGTCCGCTTTGGTGCCGGTGCCGCGCATGACCGCGAGCCGCATCATCGCCCGCATCCGCTCCGAGGTGCGCGCAGACAGAACCTGTTCGCCCAACGGACGCGGCGCCTCGCGGCGGACGATGGTCGGGCGGTGCTGAACGCCGCCATTGACCACGGTCGCCACGCTGGAGGCGACCTGCAGCGGGCTCACCGCGATGCCATGTCCGAAACCGATCGTCATCGTGTTCACGTCACGCCACTGTCCGGGCTGCAAGGGCTTGCCCACCTCCGGTAGTTCGATGCCCGGCGCCGTGAGCAGACCAAGTTGTTGCAAGTACTTGCGCTGGAGGCCCGCTCCGACGTCAAGCGCCATCTGGGCGGCGCCGATATTCGATGAATGAACAAGGATTTCCGGTACCGAGAGCCACCGATTTTCCGGATGGAAGTCCCGAATCGTATGGCGCGAAATTCGAATCGGGCGGCTGGCGTCATAGCCGCTCTCAAGCGTTACGGTGCCGCTGTCGAGCGCCATCGCCGCCGTGAACAATTTGAACGTGGAGCCCATTTCGTAGACGCCCTGGGTGGCGCGGTTGAAGCGCAGCTCCTCGTCGCCGGAGGCCGGATCGTTGGGGTCGAAGTCCGGCAGCGACACCATCGCCAGGACCTCTCCGTTCTCCGCATCGAGCACCACGCCGGCGGCGCCGACGGCGCGGAAGGTTTTGATCGTCCGCATCAATTCCTGGTGCAGGATGCTCTGGACACCGACGTCGACGGAGAGGGTGACCGGCAGATCCGCCGCAAGTTCGGCGTCGAACGCACTTTCGGCGCCGGCGACGCCGCGAGCGGCACGGTTCGTGAAGCCGACGAGGTGGGACACCATCGAGCCGTGCGGATAGACGCGGCGCGCCTCGATGCGGAAGCCGAGACCAGGAAGACCGAGCCAGTTGACGGCGTGTTGTTCCTCCGGCGTGATATTGCGGCGGATCCAGACGAAACGACAATCTCGCGACAGCCGGTTGAGCAAGACGGTGCGATCAAGGTCCGGGAACACCTGCATGAGCCGCCGGGCGGTCTCGATGGGGTCCAGGACCTCCGAGGGATCGGCGTATAACGAGGGTGTCGGCAGGCTGGTGGCGAGAAGGACACCGTTGCGGTCGAAGATGTCGCCGCGGCCCGCCACCCAGGCGCTGCCGCCAGCGGCGGCCCGCTCCGTGCCGCCGCCAATGGCTGCCAGCGTCACCAATCTCCCGCCGATCACCAGAAACGCCAACAGGAAGAATATCCCGGCGACGACCAGCCGATTGCGTGCGACGTCCAGAGTTCGCGAATAGGCGCCTTCCAGCCGCACGGTGCGGCGAACCGCGGTGCCGCGGGCGGTTTCCAGACTGCCCTTGTGCTGAAGACCGCTCATGGCTCGGCACTCCAGCGGGACGCCGTCGACGGGACGTTGATGGGCCCGGATTTCAGCGCAGAGGCGATCCCGGCTTGTGTCGGCGGCGTCGGCCACGGCAGGGAAGCGAACGATCCAAGCTGTTCGGGCGCCAACGGCTGCAGATCCAGGTGCGACTTGGCGAGACCGCGAAGCCGGTCGGGGTTGTTGAGGTACGCCCATTCGGCGCGGAGCACGTGGATGCTGCGGCGCTCGTTGGCGATGTCCTGGTCGAGTTGCGCCAACTCCTCTTCCACGTCCTGGACCTCGTATTTGACGCCGAACAGGACAAGCGCCAGCCCTATGGCGAGCACCATGAACAACAGGGTCGTCTGTCGGAAGAAACCGGCGTTCATGCCGCTCTCCTGTCTGCTGATGGCTGGACTGCTGCCCGCTGGTCCGTTGTTCGCCGGTCGTGCGTCGACCGGTCGTCGCTGCTTTGACGATCCGTCGGCAAGGCTTCCGTGCGCCCGCCTTCCGATGAAGAGGGCCACGCAGGCGCCGCAGTGCGTTCCGCAACGCGCATGCGGGCTGAACGCGCGCGAGGGTTGGCGGCGATCTCCGCGGCCGTCGGGCGGAGCGCACGGCGGTGCACGAGTCGCAGGCTGGGAGCGCTGCCCTCTGCGGAGCCGTCCGGATGATGGCGGGAGGCGCGCGGGGCGACACCGCTGCGGGTGCGCATGAACATCTTGACGCGGCGGTCTTCAAGCGAGTGATAGGCGACGACGCCCAGCCGCCCGCCAGGCGCGAGCAGGTGCTCGGCGGCAAGCAGCCCCCGATCCAGTTCCCCGAGTTCGTCGTTGACGTAGATGCGGAGCGCCTGGAAGGTGCGGGTCGCCGCGTCGATCCCGGTCGGCGGGCCAGCGAGCACCCGATGCACGATCGCCGCAAGCTGCCCGGTCCGGATGATCGGCGCCGTTTCCCGCGCCTCGACGATGGCGCGGGCGATGCGCCGCGCCGAGCGCTCTTCCCCGTAGCTGCGGAGGATGCGTGCGAGATCCTGCGCCGAGGCAGTGTTGACCACGTCGCCGGCGCTGACGGCGACGGACGGGTCCATCCGCATGTCGAGCGGACCGTCAAGGCGGAACGAGAAGCCGCGCTCGGGCGTCTCCAGTTGCTGCGATGACATGCCCAGATCGAAGATGATGCCGTCCACCCGATCGATCCCCGCCGTGCCAAGACCATTTGCGAGGTCGCCGAACGATCCGGGCAGCACGGTCAGCCGGCCCGCGTAACGGCGGCACAGCACATCCGCTCGGGCCACCGCATCGGGATCGCGGTCGATGCCCCAAACTCGGCACGCCGCCGCGTCGAGCAGCGCCCTCGTGTAGCCGCCGCCGCCGAAGGTGGCGTCCACGTACACGCCATCGGCGCGCGGAGCCATACCGTCCAGCATCTCCGCCAGCATCACCGGGACATGCGGGGGAACAGGAGGGCGCACATCGGGGGGCACATTGGAGCCGAGGTCGCTCACGGGGCGACCTCCTGTGGCGTGCGCAGCTTGAGGGTGGCGCCGGTGGTGCGGGCCCGCTCGAAGGCGAGCGCCCGGTGCTCCTTGTAAAGGGTCGGTTCCCAGATCAGGAAGCTCTTGGAGCGGCCAACAATCAATGCTTCTTTGTCAAGATGAGCATGGCTGATCAGTTCCTTCGGCAGCGTAATGCGGCCCTCCGGATCGAACGGCAAAGGATGCGCGCTTTCCAAAAGGATAGACGTCAAATCGTCGCGCGCGTCCGAAAACATATCAAGATTGTCAATCCTGTCCGTCAATTGTTGCATGAAGGATTCGCCGCAAAGCTCGATGGCTGCTGCTTTGAAATGCGGGAATGCGTAGACGCCTGCGAAGTCGGAGTTCTGGACAGACAGCGAGTCGCGGAAAGCCTTCGGCACGGATATTCGCCCTTTAGCGTCGATCTTGTTGACGAATCGCCCGATCAGCAGAGCCATGACGGCTCCTCACGTCCCCGCTGCATCTCGCCCACCCAACGCCGGCGGGACGCGCACGTTTTCGAAGCATTCCCTGATACCAAATGGGATACCATGGGATGCAATGGTGGTCAATGGGAGATATTGGATTCACTTCCTCTACAAAGTTTTGAAGAGCGGCTGTTAACAGGTCGGCATGAATGGCGTTCTGAAGCTCCTGAAACAAACCCGGGAATTCAAGGAGCGAACATCTTGCCGCGGCGCCGCCTTGTCTCAACAACGACGCCTTCGCAACCCGCCCGTTATTTGTTCGTCAAATGTTCCATTTTGCCGGTCACGGTCGCGGCGCCGGTCGTTTCTGAAGTTGCCGTTCGGGAGATGGCGCCAGACGGCCTGTAAGCCGGGTTCTGTACCCGCACTGCGAGCAGGCGACGGCCATTCATCTGGGACGCCCGTCTCCGGGCGCCTCGCGCGACCGACCCGGACGGCGGCGCGAAAACTCCGCCTGCCGGCGTTGCCGCCGGCGTGCCGTCCCTACTTGGTCTTGCTCCCGGTGGGGTTTACCGTGCCGTCTCCGTTGCCGGAGCCGCGGTGCGCTCTTACCGCACCCTTTCACCCTTGCCCGGTGCGCCTGCCGAAGGCGACGAGGTCGCCGCCTGCGGCCCTGGCGGGCGTGCAGGCCGGACCGGGCGGTTTGCTTTCTGTGGCACTTTCCCTGGGGTCGCCCCCGCCGGGCGTTACCCGGCACCGTGTTTCCGTGGAGCCCGGACTTTCCTCCCCCGGCGCCGCGTCGCCGCAGCGCCGAAGGCGGCCATCCGGCCGTCTGGCGGGAAAGAGACTAGAGCAGATGGGGAAAAACGGCAACGGACGCAGACCGCCACCCCCGGCAGTGGTATAGTGCTCCGGTGCGCGCACCCGCAACCCGCGAAGACCCCGACAATGAACGCTTCCGACAAGCTCGTCCCTCTGACGTCGCGAGGCGGGCTGGAACTGTGGCACCGTACCCTGGTGAGTTCCGTCCGCAGCAACCTCCCCGACTTGTCCGTCCGGCAGATGGCCATCCTGCTCACCGTCTATCTCACCCCGCCGCCGCACACGGTGCGCGGACTGGCGTCCGCCCTTGGGATCTCGAAGGCCGCCGTGACCCGCGGGCTCAACCGCCTGGCGGCGCTCGACTTCGTGCGGCGAAAGGTCGACGACGACGACCGTCGCAGCATCAACGTCCAGCGGACCGTCCGCGGCTCGGTCTTTCTCCACGACTACGGCGAGATGATCGCGGCCCACGGGGACGGGCGCGCGGTGCCGTAGCGGGAACGGAGCGGGGCACGATCCGGCGCCGAAGCCGCGCGGCGCCGGATCGTAACGCCGCCGCTCGTTGCAAACCGTCGTCTTTGCGGGCATCTTCGGCCAAGGTGCGGGGCGATCCAGGGGTCGGCATCCGGCGCCATGCGGATTGCCATGTCGGCTCCGCCTCCTCGCGATGACGGCCCATGACGGGATAGGCGAACTGCGACATGCCCCGGTCCATCAAGCCGGAAGACCTCCCCGGCCTGCTCCGCCCCGGCATGACGGTGTATGCGCCGGGGCTGGAGGGCGAATCGGCGCTCGTCGTCGACGCCCTCAAGGCGACGCCGGACGCCGCCGCCGGCGTCCGTTTCACCGGCGTCTGGCTCCCGGGCCACAATTGCACCGACTATGCCGGACTCCATCCGGAGGCGCGGTCGACGGCGTTCTTCGTCGGCCCCGAGTTGCGTGACTCATTCGCGGCCGGCAGGGTCGGCTATGTGCCCGTGTCGTACGTCGGCATCTACACGCATCTTCGGGACAGGGAGGTCGTCGACCTCGCCCTCCTGCATGTCTCCCCGCCGGATGACGCGGGGCGGGTCAGCCTCGGGATCGCCAACGACTTTGCGCCGGCGATCCTTGACATGGCCGGCGCTACCGTCGCCCACGTCAACCCGCTGATGCCGCGGACCCGCGGCACCACTTTGGCTTACGCCAAGCTGGACTACGTGATAGAGGCCCCCTGCGCGCTCGCCGGCCGCGCCGCCGCGGTCGACCCGGTGTTCGCCGCCATCGGCGGTCACCTCGCGTCGCTCATCCACGACGGCGACACCGTGGAGGTCGGCATCGGCGGCGTGCAGGGCGTGCTGTCGGCGTTCGCCGACAAGCGCAACCTCGCTATCCATGCCGGAGCACTGACCGACGCGGTACTGCCGCTGGTGCAGGCGGGCGCCATCGCCGAGCGGGACGACGCCATCACCACCGGCATCGCGTGGGGCTCCGACGCCCTCTACCGGTTCGTGCGCGACGATCCCCGCGTCCGCTTCGCGCCGGTTGGCTGGACCCACGCCATCGGCACCCTCGCCGGCATCGACCGCTTCACCGCCATCAACGCGGCGATCGAGGTGGATCTGCTCGGCCAGGTCAACGCCGAAATGATCGGCGGCCGCCAGATCTCCAGCGCCGGCGGCATCACCGACTTCATGCGCGGGGCCCGCCTGTCGAAGGGGGGTTTTTCCGTCGTTGCCTTGCCGGCCACAGCCAGGCGCGGCACGGTGTCCCGGGTCGTGCCGCAACTGGAGTCGGGCACCGCGGTGAGCGTCGCGCGGGGAGACGTGGACCTGGTCGCCACCGAACATGGCATCGCCGACCTCCGCGGCCTGTCGGTTGACGCCCGCGCCGAGGCCCTCATTGCCATCGCCGCCCCGACGTTCCGCGGCGACCTTGCCGCGGCTTGGCACCTGCGCCGCTCCGCCATGTAGGCGGCGCCTCCCCCGTTCTGCATCAGTGGGGCTATTGGGTCTCGCTGAGGACCTCGACGCGGACGCTCATCTCCTCGATGCCGCCGCCCCTGCGGACGCCGCGCACCGGCGACGCGCCATCATAGTCGAGAGCCACGGCAAGGCGCACGTAGCTTTCCGTCGCGGAACAGCCGTTGGTCGGGTCGAACGACACCCAGCCCAGATCGTCCACATAGGATTCGGCCCAGGCATGGCTGGCGACGGTGCCCCGGGAGGCTCCGTCGTCGTAGAGATAGCCGCTGACGTAGCGCGCCGGCACGCCGAGAGAACGGCAGCAGGCGATGAACAGGTGCGCAAAATCCTGGCAGACGCCGTGTCCGTTGTCGATGCACTCCGCAGCCGTGCTGGCGACGTCGCTGAGACCCGGCCGATAATCGAGCGTGCCGTTGACCGACAGCATCAGTGCGTGCAGCCCCGCGATCATCCCCTCGTCGTCGATGCGCTCGCGGAACGGCTCCGCCAAGGCGCGGATGCTGTCGCCGAGCGTCGTGAACCTGGTCTGGCGCAGGAACATCAGCGGCGGCAAGCCGTCATCGGAAGAGACGATGCCGGCCGTGTCGACGGTTTCGACCTCGCCGCGCACGACCACCGCCACCTCGTCGTGTTGACCCGCCTGTACCGAAATGTGGGCGATGTTGCCGAAGCCGTCGATCCAGCTCCGCAACTTGCCCGGCGTCGACAGGCGCCAGTTGCGCACATGCTGGCACGGATCCGGTCGCGGCGTCAGCCGCAGGTACTGGATGCTGTGCTGCGCCGACGACTGAAACCGGTAGTGGGTTTCATGAATGATGTTCAACCTCATGGGACGAGCATGAACTCCTTGCCGATTAGACCATCCAGTTCGCTGTTGCGGCGAACGAACTCGTTCAGGTAACGGGGCAGACCCGATCGCAGGATGCCGTCGATGCGGCTAACCTCCATGCGCGTGTAGATCTGACGGGCGAGGCGGGTGCAGTCGGCATTGCCCCGCATATCGTCGAGGATCGAAAGGGTTTCCCCTGCGCATGCAAACAGCGAGCGCGGCATGTCGCGCCGCAGGACCAGCAACTCGGCCACCCGCCGCGGGTCGATGATGACCGAATAGACCTCCCGGTAGGCCTTGAACGCGCTGAACGCTCGCAGCAGCGCGCCCCATCGGTAGTAGTCTTCGGCGGCGACCGGCCGCGACGCGCCGGGCGTCAGCAGGCCCCACTTGAGCGACAGGAACCGGGCGGTATTGTCGGCCCGCTCGATGAAGGTGCCGAGCCGCGAAAACGTGAACGCCTCGCCGCGGCGCATGGTGCCGAACACGGCGCCCCGGTAGAGATGCGAGCGCTCCCTCACCCAGTCGAAGAACTCCTGAAATCCGCGGTCCAGCAACTTGGCGTAGTTGAGAGATTCCAGCTCGTAGTAGGTCTGGTTGATGGCCTCCCACACCTCGGTGGTCAACTCGTTGCGGGTCGCGTGCGCGTTCTCCCGCGCCTGGCGAATGCTGGAGCGAATGCTGCCGGGGTTATCCGTGTCGAGCGCCATGAAGTCGATAACGGTGGCGGCGGTCACCGCATCGTGGCGCGCGGCGAACGAGGAAGGGTCGGGGCAGAGTGCCAGAGGCGCCTCCCAGTGCCGTGTGCCGTTGCCGTCGCCGGGCGGCAGCAGCGACATGTGGTAGGTGCTCGCCAGCAGCCGCGACAGGTTTTCGGCACGCTCCACATGGCGCGCCAGCCAGTAGACGTTGTTCGCCGTGCGCCCCAGCATACGCTCCTCCTACTGCTCCAGAACCCAGGTGTCCTTGGTGCCGCCGCCCTGGGACGAGTTGACGACCAGCGAGCCCTTGCGCAACGCGACGCGGGTCAGCGCCCCCGGCACCACCGTCGTCGTCTCCCCGGTCAGCACATACGGCCTGAGATCCACGTGACGCGGCTCGATGCTCCCGTTGATCAGCGTCGGGCAGGTGGACAGCGCGAGGGTCGGCTGGGCGATGAATGCCTCCGGCTCCGCGAGGATCTTGGCGCGGAATGCATCCCGCTGTTCTGCAGTGCTTGCCGGCCCGATCAGCATGCCGTAACCGCCCGCGCCGGCCACCTCCTTCACCACCAGCTCCTGCAGATGCTCGAGCACGTAGGCCCGTTCGTCGGGGTTGCGGAGGCTGAATGTGGTGACGTTCTTGAGGATCGGCTTCTCGCCGAGATAGAACTCGATCATCTTCGGCACGTAGACGTAGATGGCCTTGTCGTCGGCGATGCCGGTGCCGATGGAGTTGGCGATGGCTACGCCGCCGGTGCGAACGACAGACAGCAACCCCGGGACCCCGAGGACGGAATCCGTCCGAAACGCCAGCGGATCCACGAAGTCGTCGTCGATCCGCCGGTAGATGACATCGACCCGCTTCAACCCCTCGGTGGTGCGCATGGACGCGGCCGTCGTCGACGACGAGATCGACGCCCTGCACCAACTCAACCCCCATCTCGCGAGCCAGAAAGGCGTGCTCGAAGTAGGCGCTGTTGTAGTGCCCGGGAGTCAGTACCACCACCGACGGATCGACCACGCCCGGCGGCGCCACCGCCTTGAGGGTGCGCAGCAGCACTTCCGGGTAGTGGTTGACGGGCGCCACTGCCTGGCGGGCGAACAGGTCTGGAAACAACCGCATCATGGTGCCGCGGTTCTCCAGCATGTAGGAGACGCCGGACGGCACGCGGGCGTTGTCTTCGAGGACGTGGAACTCGTCCGGGCCGACGCGGACCACGTCGATGCCGGCGACGTGTACGTGCACGCCCCGCGGCAGGTCCAGCCCCAGCGCCTCCGGGCGGAACGCCGGATTGTCCAGAACCAGGCTCGCCGGCACGACGCCGGATTTCAGGATCTCCTGCTCATGATAAATGTCGTGAAGAAAGGCATTGAGCGCCTGCACGCGCTGACAGGCGCCGGCGGCGACGACCGCCCACTCTTCTGCGGCCAGAATGCGCGGGATGATGTCGAACGGGATCAGCCGTTCGCCGCCGTCGACGTCGCCGCTGAGGGCGAAGGTGATGCCGAGGCGGCGGAACAACGCATCGGCGCGCTGGTGCTTTTCGGCGAGGCGATCGAACGGCATGTCCCGGAGCCACGTCTCGTAGCCCCTGTAAGCCGCGCGCACCTCGCCATCGAACCCGCGCATTTCGTCGAAGACATCGCTCACGCTTATCGACACGCGTCCGCACCTCTGGAAGTCTTGGCTCGTTCTTCGGGCTCGTTCTCCGGGCTCGTGCTCCGGTCCGTCCGGAAAGCGGAGCAATCCCCGTGCCACCCGCCCAGTCGCCGCCATACCGGCGGCGGTCAAGGTGGTCAGGCCGTGTGTCCGCTAAGATTCGGAGTCTTCCCCCGCCGTTGGAAGGCAAGGATCAGCGTTCGCAAGCCTTGCCTCGATCATACAGATGCACGCCGCTTGCGCAAGCCATGGCGTGTGCATGAAAAATAGGCAAGTGACCGATAACCGTTGTGCTCGATCGCCACGCTTGATCCTTGCGGTTCACGCTCTATGGTTAACGAAAAGACGGGCGAGCCGGAGTGCCTGCCCTGTAAAGATGTCGTCGCTGGCCGATCCGGCACATTCGCGACAACCGAGGGAGAGAAACGAATGACCCATTCCAGGACAATGATCGCACGGCGCTCTGTACTGATGCTGCTCGCAGCGGCGGTCGCTGCGACGGCGGGCGTCACCCCCCTCCGTGCGCAGGAGGAACGCTCCTATATCATGGGGACGGCGACCACCGGCGGCACCTACTACCCGGTCGGCGTCGCGCTCGCCACGCTGATCAAGGTGAAGCTACAGCCGACCGAGAACATCTCGATATCGGCGATCACCTCCGCCGGGTCGGGCGAGAACATCAAGCTGATGCGGGAGGACCAGGCCCAGTTCGCCATTCTCCAGGGCCTCTACGGCGCCTGGGCATGGAACGGCACCGGCCAGGTCAAGGCCGAGGGGCCGCAGAAGAACCTGCGCTCGGTGACCATGCTGTGGCAGAACGTCGAGCACTTCGTGGTTCGCGCCGGCAACGTCAAGAGCGGCGACATGTCGGACATGAACAACCTCAAGGGCAGCAAGTTCTCGATCGGCCAACGCAATTCCGGGACGGAAGGCTCGGGGCGGACGATCCTGGAAGGGATCGGCATCAATCCCGAAGCATTCGATCTCGCCTACCTGGGCTACGGACCAAGCGCCGAGGCGCTGCAGAACGGCACCATCGAGGGCGCCAACATCCCGGCCGGCGTGCCGGTCTCGGCGATCGCCCAGGCGGCGGCGGCGCTCGGCAGCGGCATGCGGGTCCTCGACTTCACCGACGAGCAGGTGAATCAGGTCAACGAAGAGGCGGGGCTGGAGTTGTGGACCCGCTACGAAATCCCGGCGGAGACCTATCCCGGCCAGTCCAAGCCCATCATGACCATCGCCCAGCCGAACTTCCTGGCGGTTCGCGCCGACGTGGATGAGGAGGCGGTCTACAAGATCACCAAGGCGATCTACGAGAATCTCGCTTTTCTGCAGGGGATCCACAACGCGACAAAAGTCATGGCGATCGAGAAGGCCATCGCGGGCCTGCCGTTCCCGCTGCATCCGGGCGCCGCGAAATACTACCAGGAGCAGGGCGTCAACATTCCGGAGAAGCTGATGCCGCCGAAGTAACGGACCGGCTGCCCCGTCGCTGCTGGGGAGGATGGCGTCATGGCGGATGAACGCGCGGATCTCGACAAGGAGATTGGCGAGACGCAGGCGGTGGTGCGCGGCGAGCATACCGTCGCCGGCCGCATCGTGTTCTGGGCGGGGATCGCCACATCCCTCGCCCACCTCTATTTCAACACTCTCGGCACTCTCTCCGAGCTGTGGACCTCGGCCATCCACTTCGGCACTTTCGGCTTCCTGTGCGCCCTCTCCTTCCCGCTGATCGCGACGCGGAAGCCGGGATTGCAGCGGGCGCTGCTGCCGGTCGACTTCGTGATCGGACTGCTGGCGTTGCTGTCCGTGGTCTATCTCATCTGGAACGAGCAGGCACTGTTCGAACGCGGCGTCACCTTCCTGTGGCGCGACTGGATGGTCTCCATCCTCGGCATCGTGCTCGCCATCGAGTTCACCCGCCGCACCACCGGCTGGCTGATTCCGGTGCTGATCATCATTTCGCTCACGTATGTCGCCTGGTGGGGGCGCTATGTCGGCGGCGTCTTCCAGTTTCCGGGGCTGACGGTCGAGACGGTGCTGTTCCGTAATTTCTTCGGCACCGACGGCATGTTCGGCACCATCGCCCGCATTTCTTCCACCTACGTGTTCATGTTCATTCTATTCGGCGCGTTCCTGGTGCGCTCCGGCGCCGGCGACTTCATCATTAACCTGGCGCGGAGCGTGGCCGGCCGTTTCGTCGGCGGTCCCGGCCTGGTAGCCGTAATCGGCTCCGGGCTGATGGGCTCGATCTCCGGCTCGGCCGTCGCCAACACCGTCTCCACCGGCGTCATCACCATCCCGCTCATGAAGAAAGCCGGCTACAAGGCCCGCTTCGCCGCCGGCGTCGAAGCGTCGGCGTCGACCGGCGGCCAGTTGATGCCGCCGGTGATGGGCGCCGGCGCCTTCATCATGGCGAGCTACACCGGTATTCCCTACCTCACCATCATCGCCGTCGCCGCCCTGCCGGCGCTGATGTACTTTCTGTCCGTCGCGTTCTGGGTGCGCATCGAAGCCAAGCGCAAGGCCATCGGCGGCATGGAGGAAGACGACAACCCGCGCTTCCTCGACGTTATAAGGGACGGCGGCCACTCGCTGATCCCCATCGCGGTGCTGATCGCGCTGCTGATCTACGGGTTTACCCCGACCTATGCCGCCGGTTTCAGCATCGTCTCCGTCGTCATCGCGTCGTGGCTGTCGCCCCAACGGATGGGCCCGTGGGCGATCCTCGAGGCTTTGGCGCTAGGCGCCCGCAACATGATCAGCGTGGCGGTGCTGCTGGTGGCGGTCGGGCTGATCGTCAACGTCATCGGCACCACCGGCATCGGCAACACGTTCTCGCTGATGGTCACCGATTGGGCCGGCGGCAGCCTGATCATTACCCTGGTGCTGGTCGCGCTCGCCTCCCTGGTGCTCGGCATGGGGCTGCCGGTAACGGCGGCCTACATCGTCCTCGGCACCCTCTCCGCCCCGGCCATCTACGAGTTGATCGTCCAGAGCCATCTGATCGAAGCGGTGGCGTCCGGCGCGGTGCCCGAGGCGGCGCGGGCGGTGCTGATGCTGATCGATCCGCAAGCCGCCGGCGCGCTGGGGACGCCGATGGCGCCCGACCATGCGGCGGCGCTGATCGACAAGATCCCGCCGGACATGAAGGGCATGGTCATCCAGCAGACCCTCGACGCGGCGCTGCTCACCACCGCGCTCCTGTCGGCGCACATGATCATTTTCTGGCTGTCCCAGGACAGCAACGTGACGCCGCCGGTGTGCCTTACTGCCTTCGCCGCGGCCGCCATCGCCGGCACCCCGGCCATGGCCACCGGGCTTACCGCCTGGAAGATCGCCAAGGGCCTCTACATCGTGCCGCTGCTGTTCGCCTACACGCCGTTCCTGTCCGGCGACGTGATCGCGGCGCTGACCATTTTCGTGTTCGGCACCGCCGGCATCTACGCGCTGACCGCGGCCCTGCAGGGCTATGCGGAGGCGCCGCTCGGCTGGGTGATGCGCATCCTGTTCGCAGCGCTCGGCGTCGTGTTGCTGTGGCCGCTGGGCCTGTGGATCCACCTCGCCGGCGCGGCCGTTTTCGTGCTGCTGATGCTGCTCAATCTGAAGCTGGCCGGGCGGGGACGTCCTGCAACGCCGAGGCTGAGCTAACTGCGTGCGGCGGCCTTCGGCAGCCACGTCTTGACCACGACCGGCCGGCCGTTCTGGGTGCACATCACGGTCGGGCGGACAATCTTGTCGGCGCTCGGCGGCCCGTCGGCAGCGGCGAACGCGGCGACCATCGCCGCCAGCGGGATCTCGGCCCGGTGCCCGCGTCGGCGGGCTTCGTGGAACGCCGGCGTTTCCTTGATCAACCGCGCCAGCGCGTCTGCGGACTGATGCCCGAAGCGGCGCCACACGCCGCGCAACACCGCCTCCGCCGCCGCAGGCAGAAATCGCGACGACTCCAGGTGCGGCCGCCCCTTGGCGAACGCCGCGAACACGTTGGGTTCGATCGGGCCGAGGGCGTCGGCGACGAACACCGCCGGCATCAGCGGGCGCCCCTCGTGCAGGACGGCGTAATACGCCTGCGCCAGAAACAACAGGCGCTGCAGCTTCTGAGGCTGCAGATGCTCGCCGGTTTCAAGCGCCGCGTCGACGAACCACAGTGCGATATCGAACGCGGATTCTACCGCTGCAGGCATGTCTTACCCTTCCTGATCTTTCCCTTCCGGACGCTCGACGGCGCGCAAGACGCCCTCGCCTTCCCGCTAAAGCAGGCTCCTCGCCGATCCGCTTCGCACCTCGATCTCGCGAGCGGGAGAGGATCGGGATGAGGGCCGGACCGCTTGCCGAGATAGGATGGCGACGATACGGTCTTATGGTTGACGAACGGTAAATGCAGCAGGCCATGGCCGAAGGACCCGCAAGCGAGCAACCCGCGCCCAGGCGCAGTGTCCTCCGCCGCGCCGGCATCGCCGCGCTGCTTGTCGCCGTGGCCGTAACGGCTCTTGCGGCCGCGGCGGTGGCGTTCCGCCGCGACCTCGCGGCCGTGGCCATCCGCCGTGGCCTGGCTGACGCGGGCGTGGCGCCGGCGGCGCTGGCCGTGCAGGAGGCGGACCTGCAGCGCCTGGTGGTGACGGACCTTCGCATCGGGCAGGATCGCGGGATCGCCGTCCGCCGCCTCGGGCTCGCCTCGACCCCGGGCGCGTTGCTGGAGCAGCGGATCGACCGGATCGACGTGCAGGGTCTCGATGCCACGATTCGTTTGAGCGGGGATGGCGCCGTCATTGAGGGACTCGAGGCTCTTCCGCCGGCAGACGATGTGAACGGCAGCGGCGGCTGGACGGTCGCGGCGATCGCGATCGAGGACGCAGCCGTCACCGTCGAGGGCCCGGTCGGCGCCCGGCTCAACATCGACGGCGAAGTGTTTGCGCGCGAGGACACCGACGGGTACCGCGGCGCGGTGCAGTTCAACGGCGTCGTCCAGATTCCCGCCGACGACAAGGCCGAGATCAGCGGCAGTCTCGACTTCACGACCTCGGCGTCGCAGGTCAACGGCACCCTAGCCGTCAGCGCCCGACTCGGCGCCGCCGATGAGCGCGTGCAGGCCGATGTTTCCGGAGCCTGGGATCGCGACACCGGTATCGGCGAGGCCAAGGTCACGCTGCAACCCGTCCGCTTTGCGCCCGGCAGGCTGCAGCCGCAGGTCCTTGCGCCATCGCTCGCGCTGCCGGTCACCGACGTGAACGGCCGGGTGGCGGCGAGCGGCCGGCTGACCTGGAACGGCCAGCGGCTGCGACCGGATCTGCGGATCCGGCTCGATACCGTCTCGATGCAGGCATTCGGCGCGCGCCTGCAGGACATCGACGGCGCCATCCGCATCACCGGCTTCGCCCCGCTGCAGGCGTCGTCCATGCAGGCGATCACCATCGGCCGCATCGAGGCGGGCGTGCCGATCACCGACGTCCAGCTTCGCTTCGACCTCGACGACGGCCGGCGACTCCACATCACGCGCGCCGCGGCAGATCTTCTCGGCGGCCGCGTGGATCAGGCCGACGGGTGGATGGACCTGGAGGGCCCAACGTACCGCGGCGCCCTCGACGTCGCCGGATTGGACCTGCAGGCCTTGCTGGATCTGGCGGAATTGGAAGCGGCGACGGCGACCGGCGAGGTCAGCGGTCGCATCCCCATCTTGTTCGAGGATGGCGCGCTCGGCATCGACGGCGGCGTGCTGGCGACCGAGCAGCCGGGGGTGCTGCGCTACACGCCTGGCGCGTCGCCGGCCGCGCTGCAGCCACAGGGGCAGGGTCAGGGGCTCGGCCTTGCCCTGCAGGCGCTGGAGAACTTCCACTACGAGTCCCTGCAGATCAAAGTCGACGGCGGCTCCGGTCGCGGCTGGACCAGCAGCGTCAGTATCTCTGGCAAGAACCCGGATTTCATGGAAGGATATCCGTTCGTGTTCAACATCAATCTGAGCGGCGATCTCGATCGGGTCGTGTTGAGCGGGCTATTGGGCGTGACGCTCCCGGACCGGATCCAGGACAGGCTAAACCAGAGATGACCGACGCACGAAACCAAGCGCTGATGATCCTGGTGCTGCTGGGCTCGGCATGTACGCCGCGGGTCGCGCTGGAAGCGCCGAAGGAGCCGATCACCATCAACATGAACGTCAAGATCGAGCACGAGGTGCGGGTCAAGGTCGACCGGGAACTGGAAGACCTGATCAGCAAGAATCCGGAGTTGTTCTGATGACGGCAACGCCTTGGACGATGATGACACGGGCCAGGAGGACACGGGCCAGGACTTGCTGCAGGTGTCTGCGGCACAGGATGTTGGGTCTGGCGGTGGGCCGGTCGTTGCCGCGGTGGCCGTCGCAGCGTGCTGCTTCGGCCCTCCGGTTCACGCCCAGAGCGTCGATCAAGCCAAGGCCGCCGGTCAGGTGGTCGAGCGCTCCGACGGCATGCTGGCCGCCTGCCCGGGAACCCCGGCGGCCATCTCCGCGCTGGTGGAACGCATCAACGCGGCGCGGTTGAAGCACTACCGGGGCATCGCCGACAAGACTCCCGACGCGACCGTGACCCAGGTCCAGGCGCTGGCCGGCGTCAAGCTGCAGCGCACCGCACCCGGCGGCTGCAAGTGACGGGCGAGTGCGTAAGCGGGTCTCCCTCGTATGAACGAGCAGACGCGGACGTTGGCGCAGGCGTTGGGGTGGCTGAACGACGGGCATAAGGTCGCCGTGGCCACCGTCGTCGACACCTGGGGGTCGTCTCCCTGCCCTGCAGGAAGCCTGCTCGCCATCCGCGATGACGGGCGCTTCGAGGGCTCCGTCTCCGGCGGCTGCATCGAGGGGTCGGTGGTGTCGGAGGCACTGGCAGTGTTGGACGAGGGGCGGCCGCGCCTCGTGGAGTACGGCATTCCCGATGATCGCGCCTGGGAGGTCGGGCTGGCCTGCGGCGGGCGCCTCAGCGTGTTCGTCGAGGCTGCAGCGGAGCCGGCGATGGTCCGGGCGCTCGTCGACAACCCGCCGCTGGCGCTGGTGACCGATCTCGACAGCGGACGGCACGCGCTGGTCGACGCCGCCGGCGTTTCGGGCGATCTGACGCTCGCACCGGAAATGGTGGAAGACGCGCGAGCCGCCTTGGCGCAGGACCGAAGCCTCCGTCTCGGGGCGAACGACCGCAACCTGTTCGCGACCGTTTTCAGCCACCGGTCGCGGATGATCATAGTCGGCGCCGTCCACATCGCCCAGGCCCTGGCGCCGATGGCGGCGCTTGCCGGGTTCGCCGTTACGGTGGTCGATCCGCGCCTGAGCTTCGCCTCACCGGAGCGCTTCGCAGGATTCACCCTCTCTCACGAGTGGCCCGACGAGGCGCTGGCCGCCATCGGCGTCGACGGCCAGACCGCCGTCGTGACCCTGTCGCACGACCCCAAGCTGGACGATCCGGCCCTGCAGGCGGCGCTCCGTTCGCCGGCCTTCTACGTGGGCGCGCTCGGCAGCCGTAAGACCCAGGCGAGCCGCCGGGAGCGGCTCCGCGGGCTCGGCTTCGGCGATGACGACCTCGCCCGCATCCACGGCCCCATCGGCCTCGACCTGGGCGGCCGCCGGGCGGGCGAGATTGCCGTCGCCATCCTCGCCCAAATCATCGCCGCCCGCTACGGCAAGGCGCCCGAGGGGCTCCGCTCTCAGATGTAGTACTCCGTCATGGGCGCAAAGCCATTGAAGCGCTGGGCGGCGTAGACCGAGGTGTAGGCGCCGGCCGACAAAAGCTCCACCCGGTCGCCGCTTCTGAGCTTCAGCGGCAGGGTGTAGGGCGTCTTTTCGTAGAGGATGTCGGCGCCGTCACAGGTCGGCCCGGCGATCGCCACCGGCCCCTCCGCCCCGCCGTCATGGGGGGTGCGTATCGGGTAGTGAATGGCTTCATCCATGGTCTCGGCAAGGCCGCCGAACTTGCCGACGTCGAAGTACACCCAGCGCCGGGGGTCGTCGTAGCGCTTGCGAGAGACCAGCACCACCTCGGTGCGGATCACGCCCGCCTCGGCGGGCGATCGAGCGCCCGGGCTCGATGATCATATCCGGCATGCGGTTGCCGAAATGGCGGGCCATGGCCAGCATGACGGCATCGGCGAAATCCTCCACCGGCGGCAGATCGTCGCCGCGGTAGCGGGCCGGGAAGCCGCCGCCGAGGTTGAGCATGCGGAGTTCCAAGCCCGCGTCGCGGAGGTCCGAGAACACCATGGCGGCGCGGCCGATGGCCACATCCCATACCGCCGGGTCGGTCTGCTGCGAGCCCACGTGGAAAGAGATGCCGTAGGGGTCCAGCCCCATGTCGGCGGCCTGCATCATCAGGTCGCGGGCCATGTCGAGTTCGCACCCGAACTTCGGGGGCTGAGCGGGCCAACGGGCGCCGTCGCTGGCAGTCAGGATGCGACAGTAGACCCGGGCGCCAGGGGCCTCGGCCGCCAGCTTCTGCAGTTCGGCGGTGCTGTCGAAGGCATAGAGGCGGACGCCACGATCATAGGCGTGGGCGATGTCTCGGCGCTTCTTGACGGTGTTGCCGAAGGAAATGCGCGCCGGCTGGCCGCCGGCCTCCAGGCAGCGGTCGACCTCCCACGCACTCGCCGCGTCGAACGAAGAGCCGAGCCCGGCCAGGAGTTCGAGCACCGGCAGGGCCGGATTGGCCTTTACGGCATAGTAGATGTCCGCCCGCGGCAGCGCGCGGCGGAGCTTCCGGTAATTGTCGGCGACGACGTCCACGTCCACCACCAGGCATGGGGTGTCCG
>JADJXQ010000024.1:195000-284269 GCA_016710335.1 Rhodospirillales bacterium | reverse complement strand
GATGACTCGGAGCCGCACGCTTTCGCCGGGCGGAACAGGCTGGTCCAGTTCGTCTCGGGGCCGTGGGCCCTGATCAGATAGGTGCAGATTGGCGCCGGTGATGTCGGCGATGCTCTGCGGGGTCCATCCGCATCTGGCCTCACGCATCGCGGTCCTTGGAGCGTCGCGCCAAGACCCGCAGTGGCGAGGTTCCTCGAAAAGGTCGCCAACAGTGCGTTTCTGGAAGTTGTAGGAGTGACTCATCTTCTTGAGCTGGGCGAACACTCGGTAGGGGTCCTCGAATATCCAGTCGGGGAGCACGGGTACGACCGTCGATCGTGATCGGCGTCTCGGCGATGGTGAGGTCGAATTCATGCGGACCGGTGCGGGGACCGGAGGCCGGCACGGCGCCGGCCACATTGCGCGCCCAGGCCGGAAGCAACCCTTGAGCCGCCAGCAGCAGGCCGGCAGACGACGTGGTCCGCAACAGTCGTCTTCTTGTTATAATGTCAGTTGGTGTTCTTGTTATCATGTCAGTCGGTGCCCTTTCCTAGTGTCATCTCCTGCGTTCGCATTCAGGTCTCCGGCATACGATCGACGGCGTCATTGGGCGACTGAGATCTTCCCTCATCCCGGCCTCGTAGTGGCCCGTGAACGTTGCAGGCGCAGCCCGATGTCAAGGCCGGGTGAACGTCCAGACGACTTCGGCGGACTGCCCGGCTCCAGCAGAACGGGCAGGATCGTGTTGCCGGATGCGGTACGGCGGCCGCCGCCCATGTCCATCTTCATCATGTCACGGTTTATCCGATCTGCCTCCCAGAGCGCGCCGTGCTCCATCATCATCGCCATTTCCCTTCTGATGTTCGGCGTGCATCGCGGCGGTGCCGATGTTGAACTCGTGGACAAGCTCGCCCTTGTTCTTGACGTGGTAGGAAGGCACCGTCTCGCCGGCCTTCAACCTCTTGATCGTCTCCGGCTCGAAGTAGCTGTCCTCCATCGTCACGTCGATGGTTTGTGTGGTTTCCGACGCCTCCGCCGGTCGGCCAAATCTTCTGTCGTGTTCCCTGGCCGCCGGCGGGTGAGCCGGCGGCGAAGGCGCCGTTGATAGGTGAAACGCGCTCGTCACGCCTGCGGTGGTGCGACAACGCCCGGAATAGCAGGGACCGCCAATGGGGCAGGACGTTTTTGTTATTGTCACTCCTCGTTCGATCGCCAGGATGTGTCTAAGTTTGATCTTGTCTTTCCAGCACTCGCTGCACTCTGGTCAAAGCAGGACGCAGATATTTCTGCCGCGGCCGCCAGTGGCGGGCGGCTCGCAGTCTCGCAGATTTAAGACGGAGTTGCTTCGAGAGCTTGTCAGCCAACCGACGGTTTGTGACAAAGTTTGCCGGGTCATCGTCCTTCGGCACCGGCCTTGGCGGGCCGAAGCCGGTGCCGGTCATCTTCACGCCGTGCTTGACGATCCAGAAAGTTTCGCCGGCGCCCACTTTGACCGCCTCCGCCAGGTCGGGCAGGTCGGGCTGCAGGCCCTTCCCCGCTTTCGGACGGCCTGACCCCGGGTGCGCCGTGACACATCACGCAAGTCTCGCTGGAAATGCTCGGCCCTTTGCGAACCTGCCATGACCCTTGTCGAAGCCCGTGGAGCGGTGACTTCGTCGGCGCGCCTGAGTCACCGAATCGTACTTCGTCGTGCAGCGCCCAGCGGATGCCATCGGTAGATTGATCCGATCCGTGGACGCCCTCAGCGCGGTTAGGTCATCGACCATGTGATGCCGTCGTCACCGCGGGCTGAGCGTGGACGTTGACCGGCGAACCAACCGGGATTCTGAGTGACAGGTCGACGCTTTCCGGACACCTTCATGTCCATGGTCATCGACGGCCAACCTGAGCGCAGCGACTGGTTCGTGAGACAGGCTGACGCTGCGGCCGGACTCCGTCCACCGAGTTGACCACGCCGATTGCGGAAACGCCTTCGGATGAAACTGGCTGTTTTCGCGGGATCGGTCATCATCTTGTCGTGAGATCCCATGGTTTTTGGTCGTGGTCTCCCTATCTTCCCCCATCGAGCCGTGGCTGACTACCCGAGCCTTGGTGAGCAGCGGCGACGCGCTGATCAAGGCGGTTGCAGCAATGGCTGCGATCATGAAAGTCCTGTGCATGGTGTCTCTCCTTTCGTTGCATGGGTTTGGTTACTCAGCGGGTGCCGCGCTCGGCACTGACAACGGGATGCGCCTTCGCTCGCGTCGCAGCGCGATGCGCTTCCAGATCAGGAAGACCGCGGGAATGACAAGCAAGGTCAGGATGAGAGCACTGCTCATCCCGCCCACCATCGGCGCAGCGATCCGGCTCATCACCTCTGAACCGGTGCCGTGACCGAACATGATCGGCAGCAGGCCAATGATGATCACCGCCACCGTCATGATGATCGGCCGCACGCGCAGGAGCGCGCCCTCGACGACGGCCTCGCGCAGGTCGTCGTTGGAAAGGGGACGCCCTTCGCGCTCGGCCGCCTCGCGGTGGCGGCCGAGGGCCTGCTCGAGATAGGCGAGCAACACGCTGATCTCCACAGCGTGACGCTGGCGAGCGCGATGGAGCTGACGCCGACGGCGACCGACACTTGTCGTAGTCGAGCTAGCATAACAGCCACACCCCGCTGATGAGCGCGAAACGGCAGGGTGCTGAGAATGATCCTGACGGCGACGAAGCCAGGAAGTGGATGTAGAGGTGCACGACGATGATCGCCAGGGTGACCGGCACGACTAGCCCGAGTCGCCCTCTTTGGCCCGCTCCATGGCTTTCTTCGATACTGTCCCGGACCAGCTAACGGAGTAGCCGGGCGGCAGGTCCAGGCCCTTGGCCACGACTTTGCGCCCTCGGCGACGTAGGGAGCCGAGGTCGCGCCGCGATGTCGCACATAGATCCAGCCGTTGAGCCGCGCGTTCTCGCTGCGGATCATCCCCGGCCCATCGCTTAGGGAGATGCCGGCGAGCTTGCTCCTGGGGGACGTGGGCGCCTGCTCGGCGTCACCACCGGGAGACGCTTCAGGCGATCTTCACTGAATCCCGCACCGCCTGCGGGTAGCGGACGTTGACCGATAGCGCTCGAGGCCTTCGACGCTGGTGGTCACCGTCATGCCGCCGATGGCCGTGCGCACGATTTCCTGAACGTCGGCCACGTTCATGCCGTAGCGGGCGGCCTCGATGCGAACGATGTCGACATCGATGAAGCGTCCGCCGGTAACGCGTTCCGCGTAGACGGGAAAGGGTCCCGTCGACCGGTTTCAGCAGCTCCTCGATGCGGGCACCGATGTCGGCGATCGTATAAAGGTCGGGGCCGGCGACCTTGATCCCCACCGGCGTCTTGATGCCGGTCGCCAGCATGTCGATACGATTTTTGATGGGCATGATCCAGACGTTGGTGAAGCTCGAACCTGACCAGATCGTCCAGTTCCTGCTTGAGGCGATCCATTGTCATGCCGTCGCCACTGATCGCGCGGTTTCAGCTTGATGGTCGTCTCCACTATGGTCAGCGGCGCCGGATCGGTCGCGGTGTCGGGCCCGCCCGGCCTTGTTGTGAGACGACCTCGGACTTCGGGAATTGTCGAGATCAGCTTATTGGTCTGCTGTAGCACTTGCTGCATCTTGCCGATGGGACACCGCCGGATAGGCGCTGGCATGTACAGGGAGATCGCCTCGTCGAGTTCCGGCATGAACTCGGAGCCCAAGCGGGAATGCGGATAGATCATGCTCGCCCCGGCCACCGCGGCGATGATCACCATCAGAATCGGCGCCTTCAAAAGCGCCCGAATGAACGGTTGGTAGGCGGCGATCAACAGCCGGTTGATGGGATTGCGACGCTCAGGCAGGATCCGCCCCCGGATGAAGTAGCCCATCAACACCGGCGTCAGCGTGATCGCCAAAATTGACGCCGCCGCCATGGCATAGGTCTTGGTGTAGGCCAGCGGCTTGAACAGCGCCGATGGGGATGGACCTGATACCGGTCTACGAAGGTGAGGAAAAGGCGTGAAGCACATCGAACGGAAACACAGCATGCGCTCCAACGGTGATCGGGACGGGTTGCCGTTGCCCGCAGTGCAAAAGAATCAAGGCGTCCTCCGATCGCTCGCCGGACCGATGCCGCGTTCTCGTAAAACGCCGCAGCGTCAGCGACAAGCCTCCGCTCAGGTTGTTTTTGCTTATAGCCACTCAATCATAAATATGTGCCGAAGTGTGCCGGCGGCAGAGAATTGTGTGACAAAGTTTGACAGCGCCGACGTTCTTCACTGACGAAGGTCCATTGGGCAGCGGCATAGCCTATTGCGGCAGTTGGATTGTCGCCCGCAGGCCTCCTTCCGGACGATTTGCCAGAGTGACTTCGCCGCCGTGGGCGTGGGCCACGGCTCGGGCCAAGCTCAGGCCGAGGCCGGCGCCTCCCGTCTCTCGGCAACGAGACCGCTCGAGACGATAGAACGGCGCGAACACCTCCTCCAGTTCCGCTTCCGGAATACCCGGGCCGGCATCGTCTACGACAATTTCCAGTCGATGCCCGCGCTCGCGCAACTGCACATGGGCGCTGCCGCCATACTTGACGGCATTGTCGATGACATTGGTGACCGCCCGTTTCAGCGCCAGAGGGCGGCAAGGATACTTGAGCGGAGCCCGCTCCTCGAACATCACCGGCCTTCCCGCGTCCGCCATGTCGTCGCAGATGCTCGCCAGCAGCGATGGCAGATCGACGACCCGGCGCTCCTCCTGTTCCGCATCTGCGCGCGCGAACGCCAGGGTCGAGGCGATCATCGTTTCCATTTCATCGAGAGCGGCCACGATCTTGCGCTTTTCCACTTCGTCGGCGATGGCCTCGGCGCGCAGGCGAAGGAGCGTGATCGGCGTCTTCAAGTCGTGGGAGATTGCCGCCAGCATCCGGGTGCGGGTCTCGATGAGGCGGCGGAGACGCTGCTGCATCTCGTTGAACGCTCGGACCGCCTGCCGGATCTCTACCGGCCCGGTTTCCGCCAGCGGCGGCGCCTTTACGTCGCGGCCCAGTCGTTCCGAAGCTTTCGCCAGTGCCCGGAGCGGTCGCATCATGCGGCGCACCACCCAGAGGGAAAGCAGGGCGACGGCTACTGTCATCAGCGCCGTCGAGAGAACGGCCTGCCTCGACCACATCGATTGGGACGCGGGAAAGGTCGTAGCGAAGTTCACCCAGTCGCCGTTGTCGAGGGGAATGGACGCCCTGAGGGCGTGATTCATCGGCTCGCCCGTCATCATTTGCGCCATATGGGAATGCACCCACGCCATCGGCGTGGGCGTTGCATAGTCCTTGTCAGTTTCGGTGGCTTCGAGCCACTGGACAATCACGCTGGTCGCCTCGGCGTCGACCCGGCGTGCCAGGAAATTGCGGATCAGCGCCGTCCGCCAGTCTTCTTCGGCGGGACGGACGAGCACACTCTCCGGCGTCACGGTTACTTGCAGGGACGGACTGTCGGTCGCGTGGACGATGCGCTCCCGCCACGCCGGCGGCGTTTCCTGCAGGAGTCGCGTAATCGCGGCGATCCGATGCGCCATCTGCTGATCGCCCGCCAGCATCAGTACCTCAGCGCGGTCCCACGAGTAGATTGCCATGCTCAACAGGTGCGAGATGACGAGCCCGACGATCAGCACCAGAACCGTCTGTCCGGCGAGCGTTCTTGGAAACAGGCGCCTCATGGCGACCTGAGTTGTGGCGTGAAGACATAACCGCCGCCCCAGACCGTCTTAATGATTTGCGGGTCTCGCGGGTCGACCTCGATCTTGCGGCGCAGCCGGCTGACCTGAGTGTCGATGCTGCGGTCGAACGGCGCGGCCTCGCGGCCCTGGGTGAGGTCGAGGAGCAGGTCGCGGCTGAGCACCCGCCCCGGATGCTGGACGAAGACTTGCAGCAGGTTGAACTCCCCGGTGCTCAGAGGGACGACGGTACCGTCCTCGGTTTCCAGTTCGCGCCGTGCGGCGTTGAACTTCCACCCTTCGAAATGAGCGATAGGCTCATCCGGCGTGCGCGCTTGCTCAGGAAGGCTTTGCGCTCTTCGTAGCACCGCCCTGACGCGCGCCAGCAGTTCCCGCGGGCTGAAGGGCTTCGGCACATAGTCGTCGGCGCCCATCTCCAGTCCGACGACGCGGTCGGTTTCCTCCCCCATCGCGGTCAACATGACGACCGGGATGTTCGACTTGGCGCGAAGCTCCCGGCACAGTGTGAGTCCGTCCTCGCCTGGGAGCATGAGATCGAGCACGATCAGGTCGATGCGGCTGTTGTCCAGGATTCTGCGCATGGCTTTGCCGTCCGGCGCAGTGCTGACGCGGAAGCCGTGCTCGCCGAGGAATTTCGCCAGCGTCTCCCGAATGTCTTTGTGATCATCGACAACGAGAACGTGCGGTTTGTCGTTCATGGCTCGAAGTATAAAGAGGCAAGATCGGCTCGGATCAAAAAAAATGTCACAGAGTTTGTCGAACCGGCCGAATGCCACACTCTGTCACAACAAAGCGAAGCCCCGAAAAACTTGAGCAACAGATTTGCGGTCTTATTCCATTCGTCGAACCTGAAGAAACAGACGAGAGAGGCAGTGATGCACAACACCCGATCGGTCCCTTCCGTCGCCGCCCTTCTGGGCGTGCTTGCCCTGACACCGAACACCGCCCAGGCCAACCCCGCACATCACGGCGACAGCACGCAGTTGTCGGGGCAGAGCGCAGAGGCCGGTGCCCCCCAGTCTGCTCCCCAGTCGCAGAGCGGCCAGGCCGTCGGCGGCATGATGGGCGGCGGCATGATGGCCCCCGGCGCCGCGCCCGAACCGGGCATGGGGTCCAGCATGATGGGGCCCGATATGATGCGGATGATGCAGATGCACGGGTTGGGCGGCGGCATGATGGGCCCAGGAACTGGGGGTCCGGGGATGATGGGGCTCGGTATGATGTCTGGGGGCCTCGGGCCGTGCGGCGGGATGGCCGGGGACAGGGATCTCTCGGCCGATCAGGTCAAGGACATCCTGGAAGGGCAGCTTGCGTGGCTCGGCAACAAACGCCTCAAGGTCGGCAAGGTCGAGAAGAAGGACGACGACAGCTACCTCGCGGAGATCGTGACGGTCGACGACTCCCTCGTCCAGACACTCGCGATCGATCGTAAGACCGGTGCCATGCGGCCGATTAAGTGATTGCTGCAGCGGCCAATCGAGCCGCCGTTGCCGTCAAGAATGGGAGGGAGCGCCATGGAAAACGCAGGCGCCATGCAGGACGCGATGATGGGATGGGGAGGAGTATGGCACTGGCTGACAAGCTTTCAGGGCATCCTCACCCTCTTTTTCGTCGCCGTCATCGTCTTCGCCCTGTTGGCGCTCCTGCGCGACTGGCGGCGGGATCGTGACGAGTCTGCCACCGGGTCGCGGAGCGGGACGACCGGCCGCAACGTCGGATCGAGCGGATAGCGCGTTCGCCGCCCTGTAGGCGGCAAAGCGCCTCATTGCTGAGAAGTTGAAAGCGCACGAAACAATTCTGCACCGGAGTGGTGAATGTCGAAGATCACATGGACGGATGACCTCGCGACGGGCGTCGATCAGATCGATGCCCACAATCAAAGCCTGCTCTACATCCTTGACGAGCTTTTCGCCTCCGACATGCCCTGCGAAATGCGATCGCGGATGTGCCACAAGATCGAGGACACCATCGTCTACCTGACGAGGAATTTCCTTCGGGAGGAAGCTCTCATGGTGGAGTGCGACGTTCCCGATGCCGAGGGCCACAAGCGTGAGCACCGCACTTTGCTCGACGAATTGCTGCGGCTGCAGCGCACCCTCGAATGCGGTCGCTACGACACCTCGGAAATGTTCGATCTCATCTCCAGTTGGGTCCTGGCTCACATCGAGATCTGGGACAAGGAATTGGGCCGCCGGGCGCATGCCAACCCGGGCTTGGCGATAAAGCCCGATGCTTTGGCGGCATCGCTCTCGGACGAACCGCGCAGCGGCATCGCTGTCGGCGCTGCCGAGTGAAAGGACGTCACTAAAATGGAAGGCATTTTGCCGCTGCTGCTTTGGGGCGGATTGATTTTCCTGATGATGCGCTTCGGGTGCGGCGCGCACATGTTCGGGCATGGCCACCGCCAGAAACAGGACGAATCCGCCGGCAAACCCGGCATGGAAAAGCCGGCCATGGAGAAGGACGAGCTGGTCTGGACCGCCCCGGAACAGGACACCGATCCGGTCTGCGGCAAGGACGTCATCACTGCTGGCGCCAAATCCAGCGTTCACAACGGCTGGGTCTACTACTTCTGCTCGCCGGAATGCCGGGCGAAATTCGAGACGGCGCCTGAAACGTACCTGGGCTTGGTGGGACGCGAAGACAAATAAATAAGACTGACTTGGGCTACGCGCGGTCGGGTCTCACGGACGCTGCGGTCGCGCCGGGGATGCGGCGGCGAGGAGACGCCGTCGATGCCCTGCGGATGTCAACCAAGAAAGAATACGAATGAACGAACATGGCGAACACGAGCGCGGGCAACCTCCTGCCCGAGGTTTCCTACGATCACGGGCGGGCATCACGCTGATCGTATTCATCGGTGTCGGCGCCTTCTTGCTGGCGTACGAGCACCGGGCCCACATCCCTGGCTCCGTCTGGCTCCTGCTCGGGCTCCTCGGGTTGTGCGTCCTGATGCACGTCTTTATGCATAGCAGGCACGGAGGTCACGGCGGTGACGGCCCGCGCGAGGGCGGAAACCGATGAACGGGGCTTCGGATTATGGCCTTTGGGTGCTCGTCGTCGTCAACTCGGCGATCTTCATCCTGTTCGCCTTCAGCTTCTTCAAGCCGAAGACGAAGCGCGACTGGCGCTCGTTCGGCGCCTTCAGCGCCTTTCTCGTTGCGCTGTTCACCGAGATGTACGGTTTCCCGCTAACCATCTACCTGCTTTCAGGCTGGCTGCAGAGCACCTATCCGGACGTGGAATGGTTCGCCCATGACTCCGGTCACCTGCCCGAGATGTTGTTCGGCTGGAAAGCCAACCCGCACTTCGGGCCGTTTCACCTGATCAGCATGGTGTTCATCGGCGGCGGGTTCATTCTGCTGTCGGCTGCATGGCGCGTTCTATACGCGGCACAGACGGCCGGCAAGCTGGCAACCGCGGGACCGTACGCCCGGGTCCGCCATCCTCAGTATGTGGCGTTCATCGTCATAATGTTCGGCTTCCTGTTCCAGTGGCCGACCATACTGACCGCGATGATGTTCCCGATTCTCGTGTTCATGTACGTGCGCCTCGCGATGCGGGAAGAACGCGACGCGCTCCGGGAGTTCGGCGACGAGTACCGGCGCTATGCGGAGCGCGTTCCCGGGTTCATTCCGCGTCTCTCCGGCACTGAGGAGCGGCCAATTTGACCTTCTCCATCGCGTTTCCCAACGTCGATCCGGTCGCGCTCGAGGTCGGCCCGGTGGTGATCAGGTGGTACGCCCTCGCGTATCTCGTCGGTCTGCTCCTCGCTTGGTGGTACGTGCGCGCGCTGGCCAAACGAACGTCCGGCGCCGCAGCGCTCCAAGACATCGACGATTTCCTCGTCTGGGCGACTCTCGGCATCATACTCGGCGGCCGGCTTGGCTACATGCTGTTCTACAACTTCGAGAACTCCGTCCAGGATCCGCTTACGATTTTCCAGATCTGGCGGGGCGGCATGTCCTTTCACGGCGGCCTCATCGGCGTGATCGTCGCGACGGTGCTCTTCGTTCGCCGCAGGGGCATACGGCTGCTGCCTTTCGCCGACCTGATCGCCTGCGCCGCGCCCATAGGCCTGTTTCTGGGCAGGATCGCCAATTTCGTCAACGGCGAGCTTTTCGGACGGGCGTCGGACGTGCCGTGGGCGGTCGTGTTTCCGCATGGCGGGTCCGAACCGAGGCATCCGAGCCAGCTCTACGAGGCCAGCCTGGAAGGCCTCCTCTTGTTTGTAATGCTTTACCTCTTCTGGCGCACCGAGGGCGTTCGGCAACGACCGGGAGTCCTCTCGGGGATCTTTCTGGTCGGCTACGGTGTGGCACGAAACACCGTCGAGCTGTTCCGTGAGCCCGACGCCCACATCGGATTCCTGCTGTCCGGAACCACGATGGGCCAGTGGCTCTCCGCGCCCATGATCCTGCTCGGCCTCTACCTGATCATCCGCGGAAGCCGGCGATCCGCCGCACCGGAACGGAAGGCGCCGGCCGGAAGATCGGCGTGAGCCGGCGCTTGGCAACGTTTGTCACAAAAAGGGGCTCGGTTCGGCAAACTTCAGCAACAGGTCTCCGCTTCTATCAGCATCAGGCGACCGTTGAGGGAGCCCAGGAACCCGCAGTTTGCCGCAATCGAAAGCGGAGACGATGTCTTCTATTACCGACGCGAATCAGACGGTCGGGTCTCACGCGGACCAAAAACGTCGGGATTTCCTTTTAATCGCCACGGCTACGGTTGCCACGGCCGGTACGGCCATCGCGGTATGGCCATTCATCGACAGCATGAACCCGGCGAAGGACGTTCTAGCGGTCGCAACCTCGGACCTCGATCTGAAGCCGATCGACCTGGGACAGAGGGTGACGGTTGTCTGGCGGGGCAAGCCGGTGTTTGTCGATGGTCCACTTCATGAGGAACGCACTCGCCCACGTCGGCCCGTCGCAGCAGGCCATGGTCGCCGCCGCCATCGAGCGAACATGCTTGAAAAATGGACGATAGCGGGAGCGCTTGCGGTTCTCCTGAGCACACCGGCGACAGCCGAGCCGCTCGTGTATGTGACCGACGGTTCGGCCAACGAAGTGCTGGTCATCGACGCGGCAACCGATACGGTCGTCAACAGCTTGCCCGGCATCGCAAACCCCCACGGTCTGGTGGCCACGCCGGACGGCGAATACCTCGTCGCCGGCAGCCTGAAGGAGACGCCGCAGGACCAGGCCGACCCCGGCGCGCCGAACAGCCGGCTCGCCCTGGTCCACCCGGACCACGACCACGTCATGCTGACCATTCCCGTCGCCGGAATGACGCACCATCAGGCGATCACGCCCGATGGCGGATATGTCATTTCCACCCATTCCACCCGTGGATACGTGAGCGTCGTCGACCTGAACACCAACCGTGGGGCCTGACCATCGCGACCGGCCCGGCCCCCAACTACACGGTCATCTCCAGGGATGGGAAACAGGCTTACGTCAGCAACAGCGGCGACGGCACGATCAGCGAGATCGACCTGAGCACCTGGCAGGTGACACGCTCAGTGGACGGCGGGGCCGGCCCG
Organism: Rhodospirillales bacterium; assembly: GCA_016710335.1. Taxonomy (NCBI): domain Bacteria; kingdom Pseudomonadati; phylum Pseudomonadota; class Alphaproteobacteria; order Rhodospirillales; species Rhodospirillales bacterium. Next base: position 273,022 of record JADJXQ010000024.1, on the reverse strand, counting down.
GAGCACCTGGCCCTGTCCAAAGGACGAGACAACGCTGTTCGCAATCAACCCTCGGGCCGGCATGGTCTCGCCCATTTCGCTCGCAGACGGCACCAACAAGGAAGCGTTCAAGATCGGCAAGGCGTTGCACGGCCTCGGCGCTTCTGACGGCGGAACAACGCTGTTCATTTCGAGCAAGACGGACGACAAGCTCGTCGCTCTTGATCCCGAGACCGGAGAGCTGCGCGAGTTGGCCCTGTCGCCGTCGCCCTACCACCTCGAGACGATCGCGGGAACGGGCAAGGTCTACGTGTCGAGCAGCAAGGAGCCCGGGATCTGGGTCGTCGATCAAAAAACTCTCGCCCTCCTCGGCGAGATTGCGATCCGCGGCAATGCCCGCCAGATGGCCGTCGTCAGCCGTTTAGCGCCTTGCTGCCCCGGTCCGCAGCGACAGGACGGCGAAAAAGGCAAAGGGCAAAAATGAAACCCGGTGATCGGCTGCCAATGATCTTCGTGTCGGGCTGCACCGAATGCAGGCTCTCGGCAGCTTGTCAGGGCCAATCAGGATAGGGAGAAAAAAGAGTGACCTATTACTTCAGCAAGACCGTGTCGATTACCTTCGAGGAGGCGATCGACAAAATGACGTCGGCACTGCAGGAAAAGGGTTTTGGCGTACTGACCACGATTGACGTCAGGGCCACACTAAAGAAGAAGCTGGACGTCGACCTCCGCCCCTACACGATCCTCGGCGCGTGCAATCCTGAATTCGCGCATAAGGCGTTACTGGCGGAGGACAAGATTGGAACCATGTTGCCCTGCAACGTCATCGTTCAGCAGACTGGGGATGGCGCGGTCGAAGTTTCCGCCGTCGATCCCGCCGCGTCCATGCAGGCCGTCGATAATCCGGAGTTGGGCGCCATCGCCGAGGATGTCCGACGGGCGCTCCAAGGAGTTGTCGAAGCGTTGTAGGGCATGTCGATGGCTCGGCGATCATATGACGCCACGTCCGAACGGTTTCCCGGATCGAGCGGTGCAGATCGCCAAAGCCACGGACCGCCGATTGGGAGGAAAGCAATGAGGCGTGAAATGGGCAGGATCGCGACAAAACCACTCAAGCTGCCGGCCCTATGGGTCACCGAGGCGAATGCCTCTAAACGGCTGGGCATCGCGGCGGCAACGACGGCGGCGGCGATGATTGCGCCGTCCCTCGTCCGGGCCGGGCAGCAACGGGGCGACTATGGGCCACACATGATGTGGGACGGAGGCTGGTACGGGATGATTCTCGGACCCATCATGATGCTCCTCTTCATTGCCGCTGTCGTGGTCCTTGTCGTGTTTCTCGTCCGCTGGCTCGGCGGTACCAGCCAGAGCCAGGGCGGATCGTCAAGCTCCGGGAGAAGCGCTGTCGATATCCTCAAGGAGCGTTTCGCCCGGGGCGAGATCGACAAAGAAGACTACGAGGAGCGGCGTCGATTTCTCGAGAAGTGAAAGCGGTTTGGACCCCCGTTAATGCCCGCCTACCGACGGTTTGCAGACGGTGAAGCTTTTGGGCCCATTGCGTGATCTGGAAGGCGCTTCCGACGGCGCGTCCCGGATCAGACGCGCCTATGTCAAGCTTGTCGCCGCCGGCGTGCTCGCGATCCTGATCGGCGGGTCCTACGCGTTTCTCTCGGAGGCAGGTGTGCTCGACCGGATCTCGGAGGGAGAGGCTCTTCGCGATGGAATCATCCGTCTCGGTGCGTGGGGTCCGCTCGCGATCATCGGGCCTCATGACCACAGCCATCGTCATGAGCCCGATCCCCAGCGCGCCGATCGCGCTCGCCGCCGGATACGCTTACGGGCACACCTGGGGCACGGTCTATGTCCTGATCGGGGCGGAGTTGGGCGCGCTCCTGGCCTTTGGCTTGGCGCGTGTGCTCGGGTACGAGGTTCTCAAGCAGTGGTTCGGCGACCGCCTGTCGTTCGGGTTTCTCGGCTCCCAGAACTTGATGATGGCGATTGTCTTCGTGACCCGCCTGCTGCCGTTCCTGTCGTTCGACCTGGTCAGCTATGCCGCCGGGTTGACCTGTTTGTCCCCATGGCGCTTCGCATTGGCCACCCTTGCCGGCATCGTGCCCGCCAGCTTTCTGCTCGCTCATTTCGGGGGCGAACTGGCGTCTGCAAACACGTCGTGGATCATGATTGCAGTCGTTATCCTAGGAGGGCTGACCCTCATCCCGCTCGGCGTCAAAGTCGTCCAGTGGCATAGATTAGGGGTGAATCGGCATGAGCGGCGGTGCACGCGTACATCGGCGGCAGGATCGGAGTTCCGCTCTCCGCCCGCCGCATCCCCTTGACCGCCCGACGGTTACCGGACGGCGCACAGACAAGCGAGGTTTGCGATATGAATGATCGACGACAGCATGCGGCCTCTGCCTCGGAAGCGGCGGTCCATACCTGCCCGATGCATCCCGAGGTGCGCCACGGCGGCCCTGGTAAATGTCCCAAATGCGGGATGTTCCTGGTTCCCGAGGGCGAGGCCGGCGCGCATGGCGCGGACCATGGTCGTTGCGGCCACGACCATCAGGCTCACACCCATCACGGGAAAAGGGCGCCGTCCGACGGCGGCAAATACGACAAGGTGCCTTCGGGCTGGTCAGAGGCGGTCTATACCTGCCCGATGCACCCGGAGGTGCGGCAGACCGAACCCGGCTCCTGCCCGCTTTGCGGGATGGGGCTTGAGCTCGAATCGGCGGCGATGGCCGGGGGCGAACCGAACCCCGAGCTGGTCGATTTCACCCGGCGGTTCTGGGTTGGCGCGGCGCTGACCGTTCTACTGCTGGTGCTCACGATGAGCCCCTTTGTCGGTCTGCCGCAGATTCGCGAGTTTTTTGGCGAGCGCACCGCGCTCTGGATCGAGGTCGTGCTGGCCTCGCCGGTGATCCTATGGTCGGGCTGGCCGTTCTTAGTGCGTGGCTGGAACTCGTTCCGCACAATGAACCTCAACATGTTCTCTTTGATCGGCATGGGCGTGGCGGCGGCCTACGCTTTCTCGATGGTCGCGGTGATCGTGCCGGGCCTCTTTCCGGAAGGCTTTCGCGACCCCGAAACCGGGCAGGTCGGCGTCTATTTCGAGGCCGCGGCAGTGATCGTGACGCTCGTGCTTCTGGGCCAGGTGATGGAGCTGCGCGCCCGCGAGGGCACCGGCAAAGCGATCCGCGCGCTTCTCGACATGGCGGCCAAGACCGCACGAGTAATCCGCGAAGACGGCAGCGAGGAAGAGGTCCCGCTGGAGGAGGTGCAGATCGGCGACCGGCTGCGCGTGCGCCCCGGCGACAAGGTGCCGGTCGACGGCATTGTGGTGGACGGGCGCTCCTCGGTCGACGAGAGCATGATCACGGGTGAACCCGTCCCGGTCGAGAAGGTCGCGGGCGATCCGGTCACGGGGGCCACGATCAACGGCACCGGCAGCCTCGTGATGGAGGCGACCCGCGTCGGCGCCGACACGATGCTGTCCCAGATCGTCGAGATGGTGGCCAATGCGCAGCGCTCGCGCGCGCCGATCCAGAAATACGCCGACAGGGTGGCGGGCTACTTCGTGCCGGCGGTGATCGGAGTCGCGATCCTGTCCTTCATCTCCTGGGCGATTTGGGGACCGGACCCGGCTCTGAGCTACGCGCTCGTCTCGGCGGTGGCGGTACTGATCATCGCCTGCCCCTGCGCGCTCGGCCTCGCCACGCCGATGTCGATCATGACGGCGACGGGGCGCGGCGCGCAGGCCGGCGTCCTGATCAAGAACGCCGAGGCGCTGGAGCGGTTCGAGAAGGTCGACACGCTGATCGTGGACAAGACGGGCACGCTGACCGAGGGCAAGCCGAAGCTCGTGGGCGTCCTCCCCGAGGACGGCCACGACGAGGCCGAGGTGCTGCGCCTCGCCGCGTCGCTCGAACGCGGCTCGGAGCATCCGCTGGCCGAAGCGATCGTGCGCGGTGCCGAGGAGCGCGGCGTGGACATGGCCGAGGCCGAGGAGTTCGAGGCGGTGACCGGCAAGGGTGTGAAGGGCCGCGTCGACGGCAAGGCCGTGGCGCTCGGCAATGCGCGGATGGTCGCCGATCTCGGCATCGACGCCGGCAATATCGGGGAGACGGCCAACGAGCGCCGCGACCAGGGCGAGACCGTGATGTTCGTGGTGGTCGAGGGCAAGGTCGCCGGTCTGATCAGCGTCGCCGACCCGATCAAGGAAACAACGCCGGCCGCGCTGAAGGAACTGCACCGGCTCGGCTTCCGCATTATCATGGCCACCGGCGACAACGAGCGCACGGCGAAGGCGGTGGCCGGGCGGCTCGGCATCGACGAGATACGCGCCGAGGTGCTGCCCGAGGACAAGGCGCGGATCATCAAGGAACTGCAGGCCGAGGGCCACAAGGTGGCGATGGCCGGCGACGGCGTGAACGACGCGCCCGCGCTGGCGCAGGCCGATGTCGGCATCGCCATGGGGACGGGTGCGGACGTGGCGATCGAAAGCGCCGGATTCACCCTCGTCAAGGGCAATCTCGACGGGATCGTGCGGGCCCGGCGCCTGGTGCGCGTCACGATGCGCAACATCCGCCAAAACCTGTTCTTCGCGCTGATCTACAACGCCTTCGGCGTGCCGGTCGCGGCGGGCGTGCTCTACCCGTTCTTCGGCATCCTGATCGGCCCGATATTCGCCGCCTTCGCGATGAGCGCCTCCTCGATCTCGGTAGTGCTGAATGCGCTGAGACTACGGGGCACGAAGATCTGATGAAAGGGAGCGCCCTGAATCCGCGAGGCGTTGCGCGTCAACGGGATCAGGTTACGGCAACGCCTCCGCAGGACCGCCCGGCCGCCGCCATCGCGCGACCAATAATGAAGCAATGGAAGGAAAATTGAAAAGTTTGCAGCACGACCAAAGCGACGGCGCCTACAGGAAGAACTCGATAACACTCGGCGGCGCGGTAGCGATGGGCACCGGCGTGATGATCGGCGCGGGCATCTTCGCGCTCACAGGCCAGATCGCCGAGCTCGCCGGCCCGCTCTTTCCGCTCGCCTTCATCGCCGGAGCCGTGGTCACCGCCTTCAGCGCCTACAGCTACATCCGTATGTCGAACACGTGGCCGTCCTCGGGCGGGATCGCGATGATCCTGCAGAAGTGCTACGGGCTGGGAGCGATCGCAGCGGGGGCGGCGCTTCTGATGGCGCTCAGCATGGTGATCGCCGAAAGTCTCGTAGCGAGAACCTTCGCGACCTACGTGCTGCAGCCCTTCGACATAGCGGACGGGCCGCTGGTGCCGGTGCTCGCCGTCGCGGTGATCCTGTTCGCCTTCCTCGTGAACGTCGCGGGCAACCGGTCGGTCGGGCTCTTCTCCCTGGTCATGGCCGCGATCAAGATCGGCGGCATAGCGCTCTTCGGGATCGCGGCGCTGTGGTCGAGCGGCTTCGGCTTCGCCGCCGCCACCGAGAGCGGCCGGGAGTTCACCGCGACCGGATTCGTCGCCTCGGTGGCGCTCGCCATTCTCGCCTTCAAGGGCTTCACCACGATCACCAACAGCGGCGCCGAGATTACCGAACCGCGCCGCAATGTGGGCCGGGCGATCACGGTCTCAATCGCGCTCTGCGTCGTCGTCTATCTCCTCGTTGCCTTCGGCGTCGGATCGAGCCTGACGATCGACGAGATCATTGAAGCGCGCGACTATTCGCTTGCGGAGGCCGCCGAGCCCGCGCTCGGCCAGGTGGGGTTTCTCCTCACGGTCCTTCTCGCAGCGGTCGCGACCGCCTCGGGCATACTGGCGAGCGTCTTCGCCGTATCGCGGATGCTGGCGATGCTGACTGACATGGAGATGATCCCGCATAGCCATTTCGGTATGTCGGGTCCGATCCAGCGCCACACGTTGATCTACACCGTCGTCATCGCTTCAACGCTGGCTGTGTTCTTCGACCTCGGCCGCATCGCGTCGCTGGGCGCCTTCTTCTATCTCGTCATGGACATGATCATCCACTGGGGCGTGTTCCGTTTCCGGCGGCGCGAGATCGGGGCTGCGAGCCCTGTCCTGCTTGCGGCGCTGGCCTTCGACGCCGTGGTGCTTGCGGCCTTCACGGCGATGAAGCTGCAGAGCGATCCCGCCATCGTCCTTTACGCCGCGATCGCGATCGGCGCCGTGTTCGGCTTCGAGCGGATCTACCTGTCCCGCTGGCTGGGACCGAAGGCCGAACGCGAGGGCGGATGAAGCAGTCGTTGCGAGCACGGAATGACAGTCAGGAAAGGAGCAGATCCATGACGGACCACGCAGGAGGCGGCAGGCACGGCCATGCCGGCCACATGCCGTCGATCGGGCGCGGGATGGCGTTCTCCGCCTGGCTTACGTGAATCTATTTCGTCATCGAGATGGGGATTGGCCTCTGGACCGGGTCGATCGCGGTCATCTCGGATGCGTTCCACACCTTCTCCGCCGTGGGCGGGGTCCTCGTGGCGATCACGGCCCGGCTCGCCCTGCGCCCTGCCGACGAAGACCGCAGCTTCGGCTGGTACCGGGCCGAGATCATCGGGGCGCTGGTAAACGGCGGCTTCCTGCTCGCCATGGCAATCGTCGTGATCTGGATGGCGGCGATGCGTCTCTAACGTACCAATGCGCCGTGCGACCACAGACCGGGTCGATCTCCTCGCAACTCGTCGGGTGAAACCCAGTTGTCTGCAGGACTTCCGGAGCGGCCGTCCTGTCGGTGGCGGTCCTGTCGATAATCGCCTTCACATTGCTGATAACGCGGCAAGACCGCGCATGCGCGGCGATCGCCGTTCATACACCTCTGAGCGGCTTGCTCAACGTTTAGTACGTCCCAGGCGTGAGCATCGGCCATAACCACAAGCCCAGCGGACACGATCGCGCCGGCGGATCAGCCCGCGCAGCTTGCGGCCGCCGGCCCGGACTCAGCGCCGCAATCTCCGACACCCGCACGTCGAACAGCGCCGTCGGCGTTTGGATGCGGGTGTCGCCGAAACCGGCGATCTCCTCGGGCCGCCGAGCGACGACCCGCACCGTCGTCGGATCGCCGCCGGCGGGCGTGTAGACGGCTTCCGTCGCAATGTTGGGGTCGGCGAACAGCGCATCGACCGCGGCAGCAAAGACCGACATCCAAGTGCAGCCCGGTTACGCCCGCTTCGCCCGCTGCAGAACCTCCGGCCGGGTGCAGACGAACAGCGGATAGGCGTAAAGCTCCACCCGCACCCAGGCGTTGCGGTCGCGGTCGGGGATGGTGAGCGCGTAGACCTCGCGGCCGGGCGTGTTGACGAAGTCGATGAACTCGGCAGGTGACTGCGCCACCTGGAAGATCCCCGGTGCGCCGACCGGGAAGAACTTCGCCTTGTCGGCGCCGACGGTGATCGTGGTGTCGTCGTCGGTGCCGCGGTAGTTGTGGAAGACGATGCCGCCGAACGGGAACGACTCGTAGGTCATGTCCTGGCGGAGATCGGCAGCTGCCGCCCAGTTGCGGTAGGTCTCCTTGACGCTGTCGTGGCCGATCAGGTCGTCGTAGAAGGTGTCGCCGCAGAGAGCGTGGATCCGGGTGCCGGGCGTCCAGGCGCCCTTCGCCGCCTTGGCCATGGCGCGGACCACCTGGGCGCACTTCTTGCGCACGTCGGTGGTGGCCTGGTCGAGGGCGAAGTTGATCTCGGCCGGCTGTGACAGGCCCCACGCACCGTACCAGTCGATGATGGTCGAGCCGTCGGCGTCGGTGACGATGCCCTGCACGGCGCCGAGGCGCATGTTCTCGCGGGTGAGCTCCATGTCCTCGCGCAACCGGCCCATGCGGCGGGCGACCTCCGCCTGCACCGTCTGCAGCTCGGTCTCGGAGCCGAACGCGCGCATGTTCTGGATCTCGTCGGCGTAGAGGGTATCGCCTTTGGCGACCCGGACCGTCCGGAAGTCCCGGATGTCGCGCTTTTCCAGGGTCTGCTGGGCCAACGGGGCACCACGGTTCGAAGTCTGGATCAACGCGAGCGTGTTCTCGCGCTTCTCGATGGCGACCGTGATCGTCCGCACCGGCACCGGCTCGAAGATGTTGAGCGCGCCGAGAAACTGCGGGCGGTAGGGAACCTTCTCGACGGCGGCGGTCATCTGCACCGCCGAGAAGGCATCGTTGCTGAAGATATCGAGGTTGGGCATGGGTGGTCCTCCTTAGCGGACGAGGATGCCGAGCGCGGCCAGCTGGCCGATGGCGGTGGTCTTGTCGGGTGCGGTGATGCCGTCGGGCCAGACGATCTCGCCGCCGTTGACCTCGGCATCACGGAGGATGGCGGTGCGCGTGGCATCGGCGGCGCTGGCGTCGACGCCCTCGTAGAGGATTGCGGCGGCCGCTTCGGAGCCGTCGCCGGCGGCGGGAGCGAGCTCGACGTACTTGCCGGACGCGGTGACCTTGCCGAGCACGGCTCCGGGGTCCAGCACCTCACCGGAGAGGATGGTGACGACGTCGCGGGAGCGGGCGCCGTTGGCCTCGGAGACGAGGAACTCGGCCGTGTAGCGGCCTTCGGTGAGAACGGTCATGGGGGATCAAGCCTCCTGCTTGCGGGGGAACATGCGGGCGATGACGTCGCCCCAGCCGCGGTCGGCCGGCGGCGCGGCGATCACCCGGGCATTGCGATGGCTGTCGATGAGGGTGTCGTCGTCGGCCTGGGCGCGGGCTTCGAGCAGCGCGGCGCGCACGGCCTCGAGGGGCGTCGCCTGGGCCAGGAACTCGTGGCTCCTGCCGGGCTGGCCGGCGAGCGCGCACAGCTCGGTCACCGCGCGGGCGTAGCCGAGGGTGTCGTCGCGAATGCGGGCCTCGATGGCGGTGAGGTCCGGCTCACTGGTTTTGTCACGTTGTTCCCGCGGAACATCGGCGGGCGTGGCCGGATCCGGCTCGGTCGGCTCAGAGATGACGTCGGTCATCGGGGTCTCCTGGTGCTGGTTGCGAAGGTCTTGCTCCGCGGCCGGCGCCCATGTGGTGGGCGGGTGCCGGAACCGCTTGAGATCGAAGGACGCGGCGATGCGGACGGGCTTTTCGATGCGATCGGCGAACCCGAGGGCGACGGCTTCCGCGGCCGTCAGCCACGTCTCCTCGGCCATCAGCCGCTCGATCTCGTCGTCGGGCTTGCCGGACTTGTCGCGATAGGCGGCGACCAGGCCGCCCTTGATCCGATCCAGCGCCTCGGCGGTGGAGCGCATGTCGGCCGACGTGCCGACGACGACGCCGCTCGGGTCGTGGATCATCAGCATCGCGTTCTCGGGCATCGCCACCTCGTCGCCGGCCATGGCGATGACCGAGGCGATGGAGGCGGCGAGACCGTCGACGTGGACGACCTTGCGCGCCGGATGGCGCTTCAGGGCGTTGTAGATGGCGATGCCGTCGAAGACGCTGCCGCCCGGGCTGTTGAGCCGGAGCGTGATCGTCTTCGCCGTGCCGGCCGCCTTCAGGTCGTCGGTGAACTGCTTGGCGGTGACGCCGAAGGCGCCGATCTCGTCATAGATCAGGATCTCCGCGCCATCTGCAGCGGCGGCGCGGATCGTGTACCAGGATTTCATGGGCTACTCCGGTTGATCGGATGCAGGCTGGTCGGGCTGCTCGGGGGTTTCGCGGGCGCCCTGGGTTTCGCCGGCGCCGGCGGCGAACGACAGGCCGAGCTCGGCTTCGCGCGCCCGGTCGGCGGCGATGCGTTCGTCCACCTCCTCGGCGTCGTAGCCTTCCGCCTCGACCACGTCGGAGCGGGCCTTGAACCCGGCATCGACGGCGAGCTTTTCGGCCTGACGGTCCTTGAGCGGGTCGATCCACTCCCACCGCGGCGGGATCCACTTGGCCGGCCACCACGCCCGCGGGGCGCGCCCGAAGCCGGGGAGCGTCAACGCACCGGCGAGCACGGCGTCGGCGAGCCAGCGCTGCCACACCGGCCGGCACAGCTGGTAGACGAACACTGCGTGCTGCAGCTGTTCCATGCGTCGGCGAAACTCGACGAGGCCGGCCCGCTGGCTGCCGTAGCTCGCCTGGCGCAGATCCCCGGTCACGGTGGCGTACGGGATGCCCATGGCGGCGGCCAGCTCCAGGCTCACCCGATAGACGAACGGCTCGAAGTCGCTGCCGACCCCGGTCGGCGTCGAGAACCGCACGTCCTCGCCGGGAAGCAGCACCTGCATGGTGCCCGGCTGCAGCGGCGCCCGGGCGATGCCGTCGCCGTCTTCGCCCTCGACCTCGTTGAGGAGGGCGTCGTCCGGCAGGTTCTTGACGATGAAGCCGACGAACAGCGCCGCCGTCTTCTGCCGCTCCACCTGGGCGTCCATGTACTGATCGATCTGGTGCAGCCGGACCAGCGCCGGCGTGATGTGCGGCAGGCCGCGCAGCTGCCCCGCCTCGAGGGGCCTCCGGACGTGCAGCACCTCCGCTGCCGGCACCCGCACGAACGGATCGTAAGCCGGCATCGCCTCGGTCCGGTCGCCCGGATGCTTGCGCAGGAACCAGTAGGCGACGCGCCGGCCGATGCGATCGAACTCGATGCCGCAGCGGATCGCATTGCCGTTCGGCGCTACGCCGCTCTTGTCCAGCGGCAGCATCTCCGCCTGCAGCAGCTGCAACTGCAGCGGAACGACGAGACCGTCCTCGGGACGGCGGGCGCGCAGACGGACGAAGCATTCGCCGGCGACGAACACCTCGCGGGCCACCAGCGCCTGCAGGCCGTAGAAGTCGGTCAGGCCGTCGGCATCGGCCTCGTCGGTCCAGGCGAGCCACAGCTTCTGGATCGCCCGCTTGGCCTCGGCGTCCTCGGTCAGCGACGACGGCTTGATGCCGGCGCCGATGGCGTTGGCGACGAACGCCTCGCAGGCATTGGCGGCGATGGCGTTGGAGAGCACGATCTCCCGCGCCCGCCGGAGCGTCAGGTCTCCGTCGCTGACCACCTGGGTGTTGAGGTTGCGAAGCGGCGGCACCCAGGCGGCGAGCCGGCGCGAGCGCATGGCGCTCTCCAGCCGGGCGCGCGGCTGCAGCCGGCCGATGCGCCGGAACGCACCCGACAGCGAAACCGCCATCAGAGACCCTTGCCGTCCTGGTAGAGGCGCACCTGGCGAACCGGCCTGCGGTTTTCCGCCGCGCCGATCTCGGCCTTCAGGGTGGCGATGGCGCGATCGATCTCGGCGAGGCCGCGATACTCCACCGTGCGACCATCGTAGCTGACGCGCGCGACACCGCTGGCGCGCTGCCGTTCCAGTTCGTCGACGCGGGCAGTCAGTTGTTCAAGCGTCGCCATCAATCAATCCGTCATCCAGGGGCTGCCGACCACCGTGCGCCGGGTCCGCATCGGGCGAGGGACCCGGCCGGCCATCGGGGCGGCAACCTGCGTGTTGGTTTCGTGCACGGCAGCACTGTCGTCAGTCTCGACAAGCTGCTCGGCGAGCCGCTTCCAGAACCCGGCGCCATAGCGGTCGGCGCCCAGGACCCACAGGGCGGCCCGGGCATAGACCCGGCAGTCCAGCGCCTCGTTGCGCTCCCGAAGCTTGCGCCATTCGTGGCGGGCGAAGCCGCGCCGGTCATTGACCGTCACCAGCTGCTCGGCGACCAGTTGCTTGACCCACTCCGCCTCGATTCCCCGCGGCAGGTGGACGAACCCGCCTGCGTAACCGCCACCCGTCGCCAGCGCCTCGTCGGTGGGCCGTTCCAGCCACAGCCAGCGATAGGTCTCGGCCTTGAACGTGGAGACGGCGACGGTCCACAGCTTCGCGCCGCGCCGGATCTTGCGGCCGCCCTCGGTGGCGTCGACGTAGGACGGTCCCGTGACCGGCTGCGGCCGGTCGAAGCGCTCGGCGCCCTTGACCGGCATCACCTGTGCGGAGCCCTGCTTTCGCGACCAGGCGTAGACCTCGGCGGTGAACTCGCCGCCGGTGTCGATGGCGAGCCTGGCGAGACCCAGCCGGGCCCCGGACGCATGCGGCCAGCTGTGCGACAACAGCTCCGACAGCTTCGCCCAGACCTCGGCCGATCCGGGACTGCCGTCGAGAACGAGGTGGTCGACGAGCCAGCTCGTGAAGCCGTGGCCCCACGCCCACACCGAGACCTCGATGCGGTCCTTCTGGACGTCGGCGCCGGCGGTGAGCACGAGCCCGCCCTCGGGCACCTGGCCGAGCGGCAGGTCCTCCCGGCGCTCGTAGAGCCGCTGCCAGTCCGGCGCCTCGCCGCGATCGATCCAGGCTTCGCCGAGCACGCTGTTCCTGAAGCTGCGCACCGCCTCGATCGATCCCTGTGCGGCCTCCCAGTCGCGGGCGATCTGCTGCCAGGAATGCCACCCGACCGGCGAATAGAGGCTCGACAGGTGAAAGCCGATGGTCAGCGGATCGGCCGATACGGCCGTCGGTCGCCATTCGCCCTCGGCCAGCATCTGCGTCTTGTGATGCTCGGCGACCGGCTGCTCACAGACCTCGCAATGGTACGCCACGGTCTCCGGCCGGCCCTTCTCCCACCTGAGCCGCTCGAACTTGAGCCACTGCCGTTCGCCGCAGTGCGGGCACGGCAGAAAATACCGCCGCTGGTCCGAGGCATCGAACTCGCGCTCGATGCGGGACAGGCCCTTGATCGTCGGCGTCGACGCCAGGAACGCCTTGCGCCGCCACGAGAACGTTCGCGTCCGCGCCTCGGCGAGGGCGACCGGCTCGCCCTCGTCGTCGGCCGACGGCGGATAGGCGTCGACCTCGTCGAGGAACAGATAGCGGACCGGCATCGAGCGCAGGCCGACCGCCGAATTGGCGCCGGTCATCACCAGGATGCCGCCCGGAAACTCCTTCGACAGCACCGTGTTGCCCGAGTCGCGCGATCGCGCCGGCGCCACCTTCCGGCGCAGCACCGGGCTCTCCTCGATCAGCGGATCGATGCGCTGCTGCGAGAAGCGTTTGGCCAGCTCCACCGTCGGCTGCACCGCCAGCATCGGCCCCGGCGCATGGTGGATGACGTAGCCGATCCAGTTGTTGCCCGACTCGGTGGCGCCGATCTGGGCGCCCTTCATCACCGCGACCCGCTGCGCCGGATGGGACGGCGACAGCGCGTCCATGATCTCGCGCAGGTACGGCGTCCGCGATGTCCGCCACGGCCCCGCCTCGTTGGCGCCGCGCGGGCTCAGCACCCGGTGGCGATCGGCCCACGCCGAGACGGTGAGGTTGGGATCGGGGGTGAGACCGTCGCGCCAGGCCCGGAACAGATCGTCGCCGCCGTCAAAGGCGAGGTCGATGCCCTCAGCGGAACTCGGGCCGGACCTCGGCGAGCTCTCCGAGGTGGGCTCGAACATGGCTCTCCAACACCGTTTGTACGCCGTGAGCGTCGGCTCCCAGCTCCGCCGCCATCACCGCGGCGGCACGGGCCGGCCAGCCGGCCCAGGCATCCCGTTCCTGGCGCGCCAGACGGAAGACAAGAGCGGTCGCGCGAGACCGGTCGACCAGTTCGCCTTTCAGCTGCTGTAGCCGCAGCCGGCGTTCCTGCGCCTTCAGCACCTCGTTGGCGGTGCGCGCCTGCAGATAGGTCATGCCGCCGGCAACCGCCGGTGCCGGTCGTCCGTCCTCACGCAAGGTGTCGCTGACCGCTTCGACCGCCGTATCCGGTACCGGCCGCATGGCGGGCGAGGGACCGCGACGTTGTTTTGCCGGGTCGGTTGTCTGGGCGCGCCGCGCATCCGAAGCCGCGGCATTGATCGAGCCGTCGGCGTGCAGCACCAGCCGGCTCGAGGTGCGTGCCTTCTGCACCGCGCCCCGCGAAATCCCGGCGTGGCGGGCGTACTCGCGCTCGCTCATGCCGTGGCGTTGTGCGGTCATCGAATGATCAGCGTTCGGCCGAAAAAGCCATGAAATAACAACCGATTAGAGTTGATGTCAGGGCGCTCGTACGCCCTTATGTGATCGTCAACAGCGAACGAACCAGGAGCGCACCCATGAGCACACAGCGACATCGCCAGCCCGACAACAACGACGCGCTCGCCGCCTTCGTCGCCGCCAAGGCCGAGATCGATACGATGCTCAAGCGCTTGTCGGCCTTCTCCGACGATCACTTCGACGTCGCGCCCGATGACGTCACATGGGGCCACGTCGGCAACCTCGGCCACGTCCTCGAACGGCTGCGCCAAGCCAGCGACTTTATCTTCCAAGAGGGCGACTGCGCAGGATAGCGCGCCCCTTTGGCCCCAAGGCCCTGCCTGGCTTCGCGGGCGGGGCTCGGGGTGGTAGCAGCGCCGCGATGGTCGCGGCGCCGAAGCCACGAAAGGGCGTCAACCATGACCGACCTCACCAAGTCCCAGCTCAACACCATCCTGAGCGCCCTCGACGGAAAGCCACGCAATCCCAACACCAAGGACGCCGCACTCAAGGCCATCGCCAATCATGGCGACCGGCTCGGACTGACCATCGATGACATCCTCGCCGCAGCCGGCGGCTTGCTCGACGGACGGATGGGCGCCGAGGCCTTCCGGGCCTCGCTGCAGGAGACCGAACAGCCTGCCGAAGAGCCGATCGAGCCAGAGGCCGAAGCGATCAACGCCCAGCCGAAGGCGCCAAAACTTCGCAACGGCACGAAGCAGGCGCTGATGATCGAACTCCTGCGCCGCCCCGAAGGCGCCACCGTCGACCAGATCGCCGAAGCGATGGGCTGGGCCCGGCACACCGTTCGTGGCGCCATGGCCGGCGCGCTGAAGAAAAAGTTCGGCCTCATCATCACCTCGGAGAAAACCAAGGGTGCGGCCCGCGTCTACCGCATCGCCGGCTGAGGGACGCAACGATGCCGAAACTCACCCTTCAGCAAAGGCTGGTCGACGCGCTCGTCGCCAGCGGCCGCGCCACGCCGGTCGACGGCCGCAGCAGCAAGTACGTCACGCTCAAGCGCGCCGATGGCGACTACTACTTCATCGGTCGCGCAGGTGCGCTGCGGTTCGGCCGCACCGTCACCGACAGCCAGGCCGCTCCCGACAGCTTCAAGACCCGCCTGCTCGAGGAGGCGGGCCGATGAAGCGCATCCGCATCAGCGACAGCACCTATCGGGCGATCGCCGAGGCCGCCCTTCTTCCCTTCCGGTCCACCGGAAAACGGCAGCCGGACGGGACCTGGCTGGTGCCCATCGAGGATGACACCTACGAGCGCCTGCGAAGCCACCGTCTTCCGGGTGAGACGGACGACGATACCATCGCGAGGATGATCCACGCCGCCTTCCGGCGGCCGACCAACTGACCAACCTCCAAGAGAAACGCGATGCCGCCGGGTTTACCGCCCGGCGGCGATCGTCATCGCAGAGCGCACCCGGATCGCCTCGAACATGCGGCGAAGCATGAACGAACGGGCGATGGAGATCAGCGTAAACAAGCAGCCGATCGCCAGGTTCTCGCTCAATGTCGCGTGGATCCCGAACAACGGGAACACCAGGATCTGCGCCAGCACGGCCAGGCCGAAGCCGACCGCGACGTTCACGACTGCCTCGATCAGCGACATGCGGCGGGACTGCTTGCCGCCAGCGGCGTCCGCTGCTGCGCTCATGCCGCAACTGCCAGCCGCTCCCGGGAGATCTCGTCGAATGTCCGGCCGTCGCTGTCCAGGATCGCTTGCTTGCCCGCCGCCGTTTGCCAACGCTTTGCCGCCACATCCACGTACTGCGGGCTGATCTCGATCGCGAACACGCGCCGGCCCGTCGTCTCGCCGGCGATGATCTGCGAGCCGGAGCCGGAAAACGGCTCGTAGCAGACTTGGCGTGGCCGGGTGTGCTGGCGCATCGGGATGGCGAACACCTCGATCGGCTTTGACGTCGGGTGATCGGTCTTCTCGCCCACCTTCACCGTCGGGATCGTCCACACCGTGCTCGGATAGTCGTCGGACACCCGCGGCGGCTTGTTGCCCTTGATCCAGCCGAAGAAGCAGGGCTCGTGCTGCCACAGGTAGTACGACCGCGTCAGGATGCCGCGGTCCTTGGCCCAGACGATCTGTTGGTGGACGAAGGCGCCGAGCTTCTCCCAGACGCTCTCGACCATCGCCTGCCGGCGGCTGGCGTGCCAGCAATACCAGGCGGCGTTGGGCTCGATCGCATGGTCGATGGCGGCGCGAATGAACCCCTCATAGAGCTCCGGGCCCTGCGACGAGTCGTCCCAGGTGATGCCGTAGCTGTCGCCCCAGTCCTTGTTCTTGTCCGGCCCGCCCTGCCTTGACGGGTGGTTGGTGCCGTCGTAGTCGACGAGATACGGCGGATCGGTCGCGAACAGGATCGCCCGCTCGCCGTTCATCACCCGCTTAACATCTTCGGCCTTGGTCGAGTCGCCGCACAGGAGACGGTGATCGCCCAACAGCCACAGGTCACCCGGGCGCGACACCGGATTGACCGGCGGCTCGGGGATGATGTCCTCGCCGGCGAGGCCAGTTTCGTCATCGTCGAGCGGCGCCAGCAGCCGGTCCAGCTCCTCCTGGTCGAAGCCGGTGAGGTCGAGATCGAAGCCGGCGGCGTTCAGCGCATGCAGCTCGGCGGCGAGCAGTTCGTCATCCCACCCCGCCAGCTCCGCCAGCCGGTTGTCGGCGATGCGATAGGCGCGCACCTGCTCCGGCGTCAGGTGCAACAAGCGAATGACCGGCACCTCGTCGAGCCCCAGGTGTTGCGGGGCCAGCAAGCGGCCGTGGCCGGCAACGATCTCGCCGTCATCGGCAACCATCACCGGCGCCGTCCAACCGTACTCGACCAGCGACGCGGCGATCCTGGCGACCTGATCGTCGGTGTGGGTGCGCGCGTTCTTCGCGTACGGCTGGAGGCGCGCGATCGGCCATTGCTCGATCTGCTCGGGCAGGAAACGAAGCATCACGGTGCGATCCTTGCGGAAGAGGAGTAGCCGGAAGCCGGCGTGGACTCCAACTCTGGATCCTGGATCCAGGCGGTGGATCCAAAAGTGGACTCCAGGAGTCCACCCGGAGGCCAGGTTGGGGTCCAGCTAATGTGCTGAATTCACGAATTTATTTGAGGTGCAGGGGTGGCTTCTGGCTGGGTGGCTTCCCAAAAATCGCGGCTCACGCTGGAAACCTTCCGCGCTACGCCCACCAGCATACGTTGTTGCCCGGAAGGGACCCGTACAACCCTGGCCGACATGCCAGGCGCCTTCACGGCGGGGCTTCTCCAGACACAATGCGAATCCTTACGCCCGTCTACTACTTGCATGTCCATAAGTCAAGAACACAATAATCGCCAGTTGGTGCGGGTATACCCGTAGTATCCCGCAAGCACCCCGAGCGCCGCAACTAATATGCCATGCGCTTGTTTTTCTCCGATCGACTTGCCGCCCCACCCCTGACGGAGCGACCACTCGCGTATCGAGCGCTGCAAGCCGACCACGTGCCAAACGCAACTCCCGGCGGGGCTGCCGAGACCACCGAGGGCGTCGAGCGCTTCGCCCACCCGGCGACGAGCGTCGACCTGTGCATCGGTCAGGTCGGCAGGGTTGCCTGAGCCGGGAATACGATTGAGCGACATGCAGACGACGGGATCGAACCGGGCGATGGTGAACGTCGCGGCGAAATCCTGCGCCGCATCGTGCATGGCCTGGGTGATGCTTCCGTTCCGGAGCATTCGACCCATCGTGTCGACAGTTCGATGGTGGACGACCGGCCGGCCATCAGGGTCGCTCTCGTAGACCGGCTCGACCAGCATATTCGGCCTGACGACGGCGGGTGCTGCCAGCTGCTTCGGTGTGCGCTTGCGCCGCTTCATTGACGCGCCCCCGGATTGCGCACACACCTCCCGTGACGCATGGGTGACGCAATAGTGACGCACTTTTGCGGGTTAAGTATTTGAAAGTGCTGAGATGACGCACCACCCCCCGAACTATGTATATGTGCGCGCGGGTCGTACTCAAAAGGTTTTGGCAGCCGATGCGTCATCTGAACACTTTCAATGGTTTAAGGCACAATGCAGCGTCACGGGTGCGTCATGGGTAGTGAGGCGAGGGGGTGAAGTGGCGAATGTCCATGCCGAGAAAGAACCTCCCCTCGTTGGTCCGCCGGTACTCGACGCCTGACGCGTTCGCTTTGATCCTCTGCACGAATCCGTTGATCGCCGGCAACATATCGCGCTTGAATCCTTCGGCCTGTGCCCACGCCTGGAACTGCTCATGGGCATAGCTTGTTCGGGCTTTCGGGCCATCTCCGACGATAGGCCGCACGTCGACCCGATCGTCCAACCAGGCGAGAACAGGATCCGCACCGTAGAGCCAGTCGGTGAGCGTGGCCTTGCAAGTGGCCGGAGTGGAAAAATCGCGGTTTCGGATAAGGCGAGCCGCGCCGTCAATAGCCCACGCAAGCAGCAGATCTGCCTCGTCTTCCGCAATACGCCGGCCGATGGACTCCACGCGCTCCTCGGTCGGGATCACCCGATTGAACGGAATGACGAGGAGCCGACGCTGCACACCCCGGTCCATGCCGCCGGCGAACACCGGCAGGTTGTTGGTTGCGAAAAGGTGCTGGGCGACCGGTCGGAATTCGACGCGGGATTTGTAGACGTCGCGGCCTTGAACCGGTTCACCCGTCACGACTGCCTTGAAGGTCTCGCTGGCGATGGCCGTCGCCGATGATAGCTCGTCGCTGGCATTCAGCAGCTTTCCCACCAAGCCGACGATGTGCCTCTCGTCACCCATGCGCGCGGCGGTGACGGAGCAAATCGCAGATGGGGGCAACAGGCCTCGAGCGAGATCAAGGATCTGGCTCTTGCCGTTCTCGGCGGTTTCGCCCTTGAGAATGATCGCGCGCGGCTGACGGAGCTTCGTCGCGTAACCAAGGGCGGCACCGCCGATAACCTCGGCGAGCAGATCGACCTTGGCGCCTGAGTCCTCGTCGCCCCGAAACACGCCGCCGAGAAGCCGCGCGAGAAGCGATCCGGGTGCGGGCGTGTCATCCACTTCGGGCGACCAGCGTCCGGGGAGGACGTGTCGACAGCGGTGGTCCGGATCGTGCGGTTCCAGATCGGCATGTCCGTCGTGCGCGAAGCGGATAAAGCCGGAATCGCAATTGATGCCGATTGCCGACCTCTCGAAGAAGCAAGGGTCTTCAACCTTCGCCGCGAGTTCGTGGAGCACCGAGTCAACGCGGCCCTTACCCAGCTTTGCCCGCGAAAAATCGCCCTTTGGTGTTTGAAAACTGGCGCCGTCGTAGGCATGCACGGCGAGCCTTAATTCGTGCTCTGGAATCGTCACCCAGTGGGCGTCGCCGTAACACCAGAAGTGCCCCTCGGCGTGAACGATGTCTCCACGGGCGCGATGCAGGTCCTCTCCGACGCGCCCGGCAATCTCGACGTCGGAGCCGATTTCGAGCGATTTCCGTTTGACGTCATTGGCGTCGGGACGGTTGAGATAGACGAGGCGGTCGAGGGGATCATCGGGCATCACGCCGCTCACGGCGTTCGACCTCGCGGCGGGCGATGCTTCGCACCGTCTTCATGATCTCGTTGTCAGGAAGCGGAGGTTCGCACCGCGCTCGGTTCCACGCCTGCAGCAGATCGATCGTCACCCAGGGGTCTATGCGGTTGCGGAGCATATGTCCGGCGAGGCTTGCCACGGTACGATTGCGCTCGCCTTCGACGACGATGCTCGCCACCGTATTCCGCCATTCGGCAGGCGCTTTCGCCGCGACCTCTTGTCTGCCGGCCGACGGAGTGCTGCTAGCAGCCAGCCCGGAAGCGGAGCAAGCGCTATGTCGTCCGGATGGTGATCGACCGAGATGGCGTAGCGGCGGCCGGAAATATGCATGGATGGCGGAGCGACGATATAGCCGCCGTCGCCGCGCATATCGATGCCAGGCCCGATCTTTCCGGCGCTGTTGGATACAGTCTTTCCGGGGTGCCGGAAGATGATGTGCTCCCCGCCGCCGCCGGTCAGAAACCGCCACGTATTGGCCAGCGGACCATGTTCTCGTTCGAGCGCGGCGAGTGCTTCGTCACCGCCATGACGCGGATCGATATCAAGAGCGACGATGCCGCTAACGGTCCCGGTAGCGATCCCAACATTGAGCTCGCTGTTCTCGAACCAGCTCGCGACCACGGTCTGATCCTTGCTCGCGTCCCGCAGTCCGTGCGCAACCAGCTTTGCAAACGGATGCTTGGCGGGGGATTCGCAATCGCCTTTGCCGCAGGAGCATCGGAGTCCCTGGGCATGGCGAACTGGCCGGTGGAGCGGCAGCACCGCGATACCCATGCGGACGTATCGGCTCGCGAATTCCGGGACGGTGTTCAATGCTTACCCCGTGCCGGTCGAGCCCAGGCTGTCCACTTCGCCTCGTTTGAGGCGATCCACTTCCGCTTGCCGCCAACGAAGCGACCGACCGATGCGAATCGGCCGCAACGGCCAGGTTCCGTTGCACAGCTTGTTGCGGATCGTCTTCACCGGAATTTTCAGCTGGATCGCCAGATCCTGTACGTCAATCAGCTCGTCGTTCATGCTCTTGCCTCACAGGTAACGCTTTTACACGCCAGATCCTGCCAGCCATGCTTGGTACGCGCAAGATAATCTTGCACCGGCTTTTACACGCCTATATAGTCAGGACATTACGGGAAGTGGAGGGATCAGACGGTGCCTGCCGAGAAACAGCCGAGAGCGAAAACGTTGACGCTATCCCTGCGGCTCGATCCGAAGACGAAGTTCATCCTGGACTTCGTGTCGCGAATCAAAGGCCAGAACATCACCACGGTGGTCGAGCGGGCCATCAAGGAGACGGCTGACGGGACCGGGATCGGACCGAGGTTCGACGAATTCGGGAGCGAGATCGGCCAGGAAACGTGGTCGAAGTTCTGGGATCCGAGCGAGGGCGTTCGCACGCTCAAGCTCATCGCTTGTCCCTACTATCCGACGACATTTGACGAGGACGAATTGAAGGCTTTCACCGACGCCCATCGGGAATTCTTCTATGTTGGCAGTCGCGGCAACGAGCCTCGGCGAGCCTTTGTCGATATCCTCTGGCCCAAGATCGAGGATTACCTCGCGATCTGGCGCGAGAAGAAGAGCACCGACTATTGGGCAGCCGGCGAGGCCATGAAGGCTGACCTGGGGGTCGCGCGGGTGCAAGCGCCGGATTGGCCCACTAAGCCGAAACTGCCAGAACGGCCTGCTGCCCCTGCGCGAACACCCGCTTCAGAACCTGATCTGGAGGATGATATCCCTTTCTAGGATAATTAACCTATATAGGTGCTGGTGGCGTAATCCCTGAAAGGGCGAAGTGATTCGCTGGAAACTCTCCGCCAGACCGGCACGATGTAGCTTTGGGACAGTATCACAGCTGTTCCCGTGCGCTCCCCAAGCCTCCCCGCATGTCCTTAACCAATTGAAAACGCTGCATAACAGCTGAGTTTCGATTAGATTTACGGCAAGCAATCGCGCCCTTCGAACCGATCCTGAAGGCGCACCCACCACACAGGTGTCGCAGCTTGCCGAACGCCCTCGACCCCAACCTGATGACGCCCGCCGAGCGGCTCGACGAACTGGCGTCGATTCTAGCCGCCGGGCTGGTTCGCCTGCGGGCACGACAGTCAAGGCAACTATCTGGCGACTGCGGAGACAGTTGCCTCGACTTTCCCGCGACCCGGAGCGGTCATGGACCCGTCACAAAACGGACGGAGACCACCCCATGACAGACACCATCCTCGCCCGGCTGGCGGCGTTGAAGACCACGTCCACGCCGGACCTCAAGAAACAGTGGCGCGATCTCTTCGACAGCGAGCCGCCGCCCTACAACCGGCGCTTCCTGGAAAGCCGGCTCGCCTACCGGATCCAGGAGCTCGCCTATGGCGGCCTGAAGCCCGCGACCGCCGCCCGCCTGGAGGCGCTGGGCGACGACCTCGATGGCGGCAAAATCGAGGTGCGCCGCAAGCGCGGCGATGACCGGCCGATCGCCGGCACGAGATTGATCCGCGAGTGGCAGGGCGTCGAGCACACGGTCACCGTGCTCGACGACGGCTTCGAATGGCAGGGGCGGCCGTACAAGTCGCTGTCCGCCATCGCCCGCGCCATCACCGGCACGCGCTGGAACGGCTGGGTGTTCTTCGGCCTCCGAACCACCGGAGGCGCGCAAATGAAGAAGCCAGTTGCCCGCAAGCTTCGCTGCGCCGTCTACACCCGCAAGTCCTCCGAGGAAGGCCTGGAGCAGGAGTTCAACACCCTCGACGCCCAGCGCGAGGCCTGCGAGGCCTACATCGCCAGCCAGCGCCGGAGGGCTGGGTGCTGGTGCGCGACCGCTACGACGACGGCGGCTTCTCCGGCGGCACGCTGGAGCGCCCCGCGCTGAAGCGCCTGCTCGCCGACATCGAGGACGGGCTGGTCGACGTGGTCGTGGTCTACAAGATCGACCGCCTCAGCCGCTCGCTGATGGACTTCGCCAAGCTGGTCGAGGTGTTCGACGCCCACGGCGTCACCTTCGTCTCGGTGACCCAGTCGTTCAACACCACGACCTCCATGGGCCGGCTGACGCTGAACATCCTGCTCTCCTTCGCCCAGTTCGAGCGCGAGGTGATCGGCGAGCGCATCCGCGACAAGGTCGCCGCCTCGCGGGCGCGCGGCATGTGGATGGGCGGCCATCCGCCGCTCGGCTACGACGTCAAGGACCGCAAGCTGGTGGTCAACGAGGCCGAGGCCGCGACGGTGCGAATGATCTTCGAGCGGTTCTTGAAGGTCGGCTCGGCGACCGTGCTGGTCAGGGAACTGGCAGCCGAGGGCGTCACCACCAAGCGCGGCAAGCCGATCGACAAGGGCTTCCTCTACAAACTGATCAACAACCGGGTCTACCTCGGCGAAGCCGTGCACAAGGGCACGGCCTATCCCGGCGAGCACGAGGCCATCATCGACCTCGACCTTTGGGACAAGGTCCATGCGATTGTCCAACAGAACCCCCGCAGCCGCGCCGCCAGCACTCGCGCGCAGACGCCGGCCCTGCTGAAGGGCATCCTCTTCGGCGCCGACGGCCGCGCCATGACGCCGACGCATGCGCGCAAGGGCGGGCGGCTGTACCGCTACTACGTCGCCGCTGGCCTGCTCAAGGGCGATGTGCCGCCGGGCGTGGTGCGCCGCGTTCCAGCCGCCGAGATCGAGGCCGCCGTCGTGGACCAGTTGCGCGCCCTGCTAAGGGCGCCAGAGATCGTCGTCGGGACGTGGCGGTCGGCGCGGCCGGAAATCGAGGCGCTTTCGGAAACCGAAGTGCGCGAGGCCTTCGAGGCTCGACCCGCTCTGGGACGAACTGTTCCCGGCCGAGCAGGCTCGCATTGTCCAGCTCCTTGTCGAGCGCGTCGATATTCACCCGGACCGGCTGGACCTGCATCTGCGCGTCGACGGCCTGCAAACGCTGGTCGCCGATCTGCGCGCCAGCGGGACCGAGCGGAGGGCGGCCTGATGACCGACGCCCGCCTCAGCGCCGACGGTCTCACACTGACCGTCAGCGTGCCGATGACATTCACGAAGCGAGGTGGCCGAAAGCTGGTCATCTCGCCAGACGGTGCGCCGTCATGGGCGCCGCCACGCCGCCGGGTCGACAACGCCATGGTCAAGGCGCTGGCGAGGGCGTTTCGGTGGCGGAAGCTCCTGGAGACGGGGGCGTGCGGTACGGTCGAGGAAATCGCCACAGCCGAGAAAATCAACGCCTCCTACGTCAGCCGGGTGCTGCGGCTTACCCTGCTCGCACCCGACATCGTCGAGGCCATTTTGGATGGGCGGCAGCCGCCGGAGATGACTCTAGCGGTTATGATTAAGCCGTTCCCAGAAGAGTGGGTGGGGCAGCGCGAAAGTCTCTACCATCAATGAGCATGGAAGCTCAGTCCGACATGGGGCGTCTGCAGTTAATGGTTAATCTCTCCAGCGTCATCTGTGTCTTATTTTCTATACGCCGCAGTCTCTCATTTTAACTGCAAGCAGCCTATGCTGGTTTATATGATTTCACCGCGCGACTACTTATTTATTGAGCTTTGTTGCCAGCCGGTGCTAGAATCGCCGGATCTGGCCCCGGTCAACGACCGCACGGTTTTGTTTCGATGGGCTTGGTACAAGCGAATAATGATGGGTTGGGGGAGCTTTGCGTATGCCCGGTACCGTCAAGCCTCAGCGCATCCGCGATCCCCTGCATAACCTTATCGAGTTCGGCACGGATCAATTCGAGCACGTCTTGTGGAAGGTTATCGAGACCCGGCCGTTTCAGCGGCTACGTCGAATTCGTCAGCTCGGCTTTTCAGACTTGGTGTACCCCGGAGCGACACACACCCGTTTCGCCCACAGCCTTGGTGTGTTCCACACGGCACGACAACTGATGACTATTATAAGGCGGCATATCACACAGCAAGGTGGGCAGGTGAAGGACCACCAATTGCGCGCGGCTTTGGCCGCCGCACTCGTGCACGATATAGGTCACGGGATGCTTAGCCACGCTTTCGAAGATGTGGGCAAGAAGTTGAACCTGAAGATGGCGCATCACGAACACGTCAGCGACCTTCTGATACGCGATAGCGAGGTCAGCGAAGCATTCAAGAGCGAAATGGGCAGTGGATTCGCCACGGACGTTGCCGATGTGATTGGACGTGGACGACCCGGCAATCTCTACGACGCCGTGGTTTCTAGCCAGTTCGACGCCGACCGACTGGACTACATGCAGCGCGACCGACTGATGACAGGAGTCCAGAACAGCGGCATTGATTTTGTTTGGCTGATGGCCAACCTCGAGATTGGCACCGTGCCGATCGGCGTAGACGGGCAGCAGGCCGCTGAAATCGAGACATTCGTGCTGGGCCCGAAGGCGAGCTACGCCGCCGAAACCTACGTGCTCGCCCTTTTTCAGCTCTATCCGACGGTCTACTTCCACAAGACGACACGCGCGGCCGAGAAGGTTTTCTCGGCGCTAATGCTGCATTTGATGACCCTCGCCCTCAATGGAGACGCCGGGAAAACTGGGCTGCCGACGGTCCACCCCATCGTTCGCTTCGCGCTGGAGCCAAACCAACTGGTTCACGCCCTGTCTCTGGACGACACTGTTTTCTGGGGAGCACTGCCGATGCTGATCGACGCCCAGGATCCGCTGGTTCGCGAACTTGCTACGCGCCTGCGGGATCGGCGGCTACCTAAGTGCATGGACATATATCAGCAGCTCGTAAATGCTATTGCGCCCGAACACGCCTCAACAGTCGAGGATCGCGACGTACGGAGAAAACGGCTCAAGCGTGCAATTTCATCCATTGAGGAACGCCTGCAGATTTGGTCGAACGCAAACTCCGAGGATGCCCCTCGAATCCTGACCGATAGTAGCGCACGCGCCCCTTATAAAAGTTTTCAGGAATCGAAGGGACCATTGAACCAGATTCGCATCCGCAGTGCAGATGATAGAATTCTTGACATGGCAGAAAGCTCGAGGGTGGTTGCCAGCATCGAGACATTCGAGTTGTTCCGGGCATATTTCGACGACGCGGATCTGGAGGCCAGGAGTGTGGTGGAAAGCACCATAGAGGAAGAACTCAGGAGCGACAGCGATGGGTAGTGACAAGCGAGATCGAGAGAAAGCAGCCGAAATCGTGCGCGACGCCGGTGGCGAAATTATCGGCCGCACCAAACTCCAGAAGGTTGCGTATCTATTGGAGCTGGCTGGCTTCGGAGACGGGTTCGACTTCGAGTACCGTCACTACGGACCGTACAGCGAGGATTTAGCGAACGCCATAAGGATGGCTGATGCATTCGGCTTGGTAACAGAGGTCGAACGCGTGGCGAATTGGGGGGGGGTCTACTCGATCTACAAGGCCTCCGACGCTGCAGGCGCCCGGACTAACGGGCCACGTGCCACTTTCTGTAAGAGCGCCGCGACAATAGCCCCCATCGAATTGGAACTCGCCGCCACTGCTGCCTACCTCAGTGCGGTGGAGGGCTATAACGATCCATGGGAAGAGACGGCCCGACGGAAGCCGGAGAAGGTCGGTGGCGGCCGAATCGAAGGAGCGAAGGAAGCATACCGGCAGCTCGTCGCCTTGGAGACTGCGAAGCCCCTGCCCATGATAGTTTGAGCCGCAATGTCTCAAGGCGGGCCGCCGTGATCACGAAACCTATGTTAGTGCCATTCTTATCGAGCATCCGGATACTCCGCTCTTGACCTTCCTCCATCAAATTTTTGCGTTCCAAGCTTCGACGCGCCGCCTTTGAGAAAAGGGCGACCGTCAGCACATCTGCTACGGAAGCCGCTAACCTATGCGCCAGTCATGTCTATCATCTGCGTCCGCATGTCTTTCCCGTCGACTGTTTTCTCGACAACGATGAACATCCCTTCGCCTCCGCTCCTGTTCTCCCATAGCTGGCCGATGGTGCGCTTCTCGGCAGTGTCGGGGCCGTCGACGATATGGGCGCCTTTGTACTCGACGACAAACAGACGGCCGTCATCCAACTGCGCCACGAAATCCGGATAGAACTTGTCCGTAGCCGTCGGCAACCAGAACGAGTTGGGGTGGCGTGCGACGTTGCGGATCCAGAACTTCAGGCCCGGCAAGCTGTCGATGGCCCGGGCGCACTGGAACTCCTCGCCATTCTCGGCGCCGTCGAAGGCCGGAACGTGGTCGGGGCCGAGGAAGTGCTTTCGCGGCTTCCAGTGCCCACGATACCGGCGCTGGTCCCAGTACATCCCGTCCTTGAAGGCGAACGCCTCGTCAAATGACACGTCCACCTTGGCTTCCGGGGCGAACAGGTAGCGCTGGTAGACGCCATCCCTTTCCTGTTGGCGGATGGCAGCGAGCTTTTCTCGAACCTTGCGAGCGAGGATGAACTTGCAGCGCATGAGCGCCGCGATGTGTATCCCGCGTCCATTGATCAAATGGCCGACGAGGTCGCGTAGCCAGCGCAGTAGCTCGGTCTGGTGGATATCCGGCTGGCGCACCTGCCTGTCAAGCCACAGCACCAGCGCCTCCGGCGTCCAGCCCTCGACATCGACGTCGAACGCCAGCTGCTCTGCCTCGTCGGCAAACTGATAGGTGATGCGGTTGCCGTCGAGGTCGATTTCGAAGCTGCGCGCCGTCTCGCGGATCGCGAACTCGGCCTCGCCCAGCTTCGACGAATGATCAAGCAGCGACCAATCGTGAAATTCCATGAACACGTCGGTGTCGGCGAACTCCAGCTCGCCCTGGATCTCCGACATCAGGCGCGGGACCTCGAAGGTCTCGCCCTGTTCGGCGGGCGACAACTGGTCCTTCACATCGACGCGGTATTTCGAGACGGCTTCGGCGAATCCCTTCCGTTCCGTCTCGGGCAGCGCCTCGGTGATCACCTTTTCGAGCCCGCCGTCGACGCGGCCGGTGACAGCGATCTCGATCTTGCCGCCGCCGGTGTCGCGGACGCTTACGCCCTCGCGCTTCTTCAACTCGGCAACCACCTCGGGCTTCGCCGTCACGGTATGCGTGAAGGTCGGTTTCGGCTTGTCGCGCGGGCCGAACAGTCCGGTATCGGCATCGAGAGAGGTTTGCGCGGGCTCGATGTTGTCGCGTGCCTCGTCCTCCTCGAAGCCCATGGCGACCAGTTTGTCGGCCAGCGACCGCGCCGCTTCGCCAAAGGATGGCTCCGATAGAAAGGCATAGGACCGGTTCAGCGCGTCCGCCTTGCGGCGCTCGGCGTAGGGCATCCGCAGCACGCGCCCGAGCAGCTGCTCGACGTCCACCGCGCTTTGAATCCGCGAGACAGAGCAGAAGGCGTAAGCGAAGGAGCAGTCCCATCCCTCCTTCAGCGCCTCCACGGTGATCACGTATTCGATGGGGCACTTCGGATCGAACAGATTGATGCCGTCGAGCTCGCGCTGGTCGCCGGTCGCCACGGCGATCTTCTCTTCGGGGATCTGCTCGACCTCCATCAGGTGCTTCTTCAGCGCGTCGACCGTCACCTCTTGGTTCTTCGGCTGCGCCTGAAACAAGACGATGGGGCGGATGTAGTCGGGGTCCTTGTCGGCCTCCTCGGCCAGCGAGGCGCGTGCCGCGATGGCGCCGTTCACCGCGTTCTGCCATGTGTCGTGCTCGGACAGCATGATCGGCAGCTTGATCATCTCTTCGAGCTTCAGCTCCTGCGCCGTCACGCTGTGCAGGATGTTGGAGTTTAGGCGCGGCGTCGCCGTGAACTCGATGATGGCGGACGGGTTTACCCGCGCCTGCATCTCCCGCGTAAGCCCGGTGACGGCATTGTGCGCCTCGTCCACGATCATCAGCGGCCGGTGGATGTGCATCAGGTTGGCGAAGGAGAATTTCACGCCGCCGCCGTCCAGTGACTCCAGCCCGGGCAGGGACTTGGGCAGCGCGATGAAATGCGGCTCCATATTTTCGTTGTGGGCATAGACCTTGCGGCCCTCCGTGTTCGACACCCGCAGGGTCTGGATCGTGCCCGCGACGATGCAGCAATGGTCGCGGATGTCGTGTGGGCGGATGTGCGTGAAATCGGCGATGTCGAACACGCGCACCCGGCCGTCGAAGGCCTCGTCCAGCGCCTGCCGATAGGGGTGGCGGGCGTTCTTCAGCGCCTCGGCCGTCTGCAGCCGGATGGTGTTCGACGGCACCAGCCACAGGACCATCGGATAGTCCTTCTCCACCCAGGAATCGCGCGCGATGCCGATGGAATGGGCGCCGAGGATCGTCTTGCCGCCGCCAGTCGGCAGTCGCAGGCAGACGTAGGGCACGGCCGGCAACTCTGCGAGCGGCGTGTAGGTGCCGCCATAGCGGCCGAGCCGCTTCGCCTGCTCAGTCTCCTTGGTGATCGCCTCGTAGGCGCCCTTTGGGCCCGCGACGCGTGCCTCCTCGAAAAAGCGGCGGAGAATGGAGAGAGTATCGGTCTGGTATTGCTTCAGCTTCATCAGATGCCCCCTCAGGCCCGCGCTTTGACGTCGTAGGGCGTCTGCTTGAACGTGATGCGCTCGCGGTCGAGCGTGGCGGCAGTTAGCCGGGACTGCTCGCCATAGACCGTGAGCGGATAGTCCGGGTACTCCTTGGCGAATCCCGGTGCGGTCTTCGCGATGTCTTCGCGGATCAGCGCGAGCGTCGCGCGGGTCAGCACATTGCCGCCACCCGGCCGCTTGTCGCCGAGGATGCCGTTGTAGAGCAGCGCATAGGCGCGGCCATCATGAGTACCGAGCAGCGGGCTATCGCCCTTCCCATCCCACGGCCGGTCGGTTTCCGAGAACCAGACATGCGCCGCGAGCACGGGGAAGCGGATGTCCTGCCGGATGTGGCCTTGCCCGTCGAAGACGGGCGGGCCGAGCCGATAGAACCGGAAACCGCCGCTTCCCTTCCAGCCGACCGCGTCGGAAATCCCGCCTTGCTCGCCATCGATGCTCTTTTTGAGACGTGGAGCGCAGTGGGTTACTGCTTGCTCGCCCATCTCGATGCCGATGTAGCGTCGGGCCATCTTGTGGCGACAGCGGCCGTTGTGCCCGAGCCAAGGAAGGAGTCGAGCACGAGATCGCCGGGGTTCGTAGCCACCTGAAGTACTCTCTGCATGAGACGCTCTGGTTTCGGTGTTAGAAAAACGTCCTCCCCAAAGAGCTTCAGGATTTCCTTTTTCGCTTCCTGAGTGTGACCAACTTCCTCGTATGACCAGATTGTCTGGGGAGTAACACCCTGCTTTACCTCTGAGAGAAAGCGCTTGATCTGCGGGATTGCGTCGCCGTTCTTGCCCCACCAAATGCGCTTGTCCGCGTCCAGTTCCCAGAAGTTTTCTTCTGAAACGCGCCAATAGTTGCCGCCTGGTGGCCCCTTGATCACACGTCCACTGGGTGTGGTGATCGCGTACTTGCCGAGGCTATAAAAGTTGCGGGCTGAAAGGTCGCTTGTCTTCCAAGGGCCGCGAGGGTCGTTATCAAGATTCCTATACGCCTTGTCCTGCTTCTCGGTCCGGGGCATCAAGTTCGGTTTGAAGGCGTCCGCGTTTCTGGCAAAAACGAGAATGTAGTCGTGGTCGGACGAAAAATGGCGAGCACTCGACTTTGGCGAATAGTTCTTCCGCCAGATGACGGTATCGATGAAGTTTGATCGACCGAACACCTCATCCAAGATGACCTTGAGGTAGTGCCCTTCGTTGTCGTCGATGGACACCCAGATCGAGCCATCCTCGGCCAACAGATCGCGCAGGAGTTCGAGCCGGGGCCACATCATGGCGAGCCAATGCGTGTGCTCGAGGTTGTCGTCGTAATGCTCGAAGGCCGAGCGCGTGTTGTAGGGCGGGTCGATATAGATGCACTTCACCCGACCTGCATAGAACGGCAGCAGCGCCTTCAGCGCTTCGAGGTTGTCGCCCTGTATCAGCATGTTGCCCGAATCGCCGTCGCCCGCCGACAGGTCGGAGACTTCCTCCAGAAGCCGGTAGGGAACGCGCTGCGCAGTGCGAATGTCCTCGTCTCGGGTGAGCCAGCTCAAGATCGGCATCAATCACCGTTCGTTTCCGTGTTCTTGTCGCGGGTCGGCGGAACGACGGTGCCGGTCACCTTCTCGTATTCCTCGACCGCGATTACCACCAGGGCTTCGTTGCGTTCGCCGTCGCATTGGGGCGCCAGGAGCGAATTAGTCGCCCACGCTCGAAGCGGCTGACGACGGGTTAGCAACAAATGATCATCGTCCCAACCCCATTGGGGAAATTCTCAACGATCAATGCAAAGTTCGACGCCAGATTCCGTCGCCCATCCGAGCGCAGTTCGAAAAGTACGGATTTTCTATGCCGAATAAGGACGTCACATCAACGCTTTAAAAAACCGTACTGTTTGGGCGAAGTCAGGAGCTTCGGAGAAAGGGGGCGGAGAGAGAACGAATTCGGCTCTTCCGCCGCCTGCGAGGTCAACAGGTTTTCGGCCAGAAGTGCGCAATTCTTGGCGTTTTTTGGCACCCCACACGGCGCCGGAGAGTGTTGTGCGCGACGCAGTTGGCGGAGGGAGTGGGATTCGAACCCACGTCACGGTTGCCCGTGAACACGCTTTCCAAGCGTGCGCCTTCAGCCGCTCGGCCATCCCTCCGACGATGCGGCGCAGGGGAATCGCCGCCTGCACAACCTAGCCGACGTTGCTCCGGCTCGCAACGGAGAGGTGACCCCCCAGGAAGCGGGTTCCGCTGCGTCTTTCAGTCCGATCCGTGCGTGCGATGCGAGCCTCGCGGGGCGGCGAGGCAGGCGATGACGCCGCGCAGCGTCCGGACTTCCTGCTCGGTCAGCCCGGCGCGTCCGAGGGCGTTGCGCAGACTGCGGATCATGATCGGCCTCTTCTCCTCGAGGCGCAAGAAACCGCAGGCATCCAATTCGCGCTCCAGGTGCTCGAACAGCCCCAGCATCTCCTGCTTGTTAGCGGGCCGGGTCCCCTTCGGCATGGTCATGCGGACGCCCGCCGGCGGCTGCTCCGCCGCCCCGCCGAGGTACCACTCGTAGCCGACCAACAGCACCATCATCGCCAGATTGAGCGAGCTGAAGGCAGGGTTCAACGGCGCCGTGACCACTGCGTCCGCCATGGCGACGTCATCGTTGTTGAGACCGTTCGCCTCCTTGCCGAACAGAATGCCGCTGCTCCGCCCGCGGTCATCCTGGGCGCGGAGGTCGGCGGCGAGATCCCGCGGTGTCACGACGCGTTTGGTCATGTCGCGAAGACGCGCCGTCGTCGCATAAACCCGACGAAGATCGGCGATCGCCCCACCCGTCGTTCCGAACAGGCGAGCGCCCGCGATCACCCCGTCGGCGCCGGCGGATGCGGCCTCTGCCTTGGCGTTCGGCCAAGGCTCGCGCGGTCGCACGAGGCGCAAATCGGAGAGGCCGCAGTTGAGCATGGCGCGGGCAACCATGCCGATGTTTTCGCCGAGTTGCGGCTCGACCAACACGATTGCGGGACCGCCGTGCGGCAGCGACGACGCGACCGTCACATCGGGCGTGGCCACGTCGGCGGTCGGATGGCTGGCGGTCAGGCGGCGGGCGGCCGACGGCGGCTTTCTTCCGCTTTGTCCAGGCGGTCGCGGAACAGAATGTAGACGATGCTGTCCCGCAATGCCCTGTAGGAGGCGTCGATGATGTTGGTGGACACCCCGACCGTCGTCCAGTGCCGCCCGGTCAGCGCGCATGCCGACTCGATCATCACCCGGGTCTTGGCGCGGGTCTTGGCTTCCGGATTGAGGATGCGGACCTTGTAGTCCACCAGCCGCACGTCGCTGAGCCGCCCGTATACCGGCGTCAAGACCTTGCGCAAGGCATGGTCGAGGGCGTCGACCGGCCCGTTGCCCTCGGCCACGGCCGCATCGCGATGACCGGCGACGTCGACCTTCACCGTCGCTTCGGAGAGGGTCTTGAGATCGCCGTTGGCGTCCCAGCGGCGCTCGTCGATGACGCGGAAGCTCGAGCACCGGAAAAAGTCGGGCACCTCGCCCAGCGCCTGGCGGGCCAGAAGTTCGAAGCTGGCCTCGGCGCCGTCGTAAGTATAGCCGTCGTATTCGCGCTCCTTCAAGGTCTCGAGCAGGGTGCCGATCCGCGCATCCTTGGTGTCGATCTCGACACCAATATCGCGGAACCGCGCCAGGATGTTGGCGCGCCCGGCCTGGTCGGAGAGGACGATGTGTCGGCGATTGCCCACCGCCTCCGGCTCGATGTGCTCGTAGCATCGCGGATCGCGCTCCACGGCGGAAACGTGCAGACCACCCTTATGGGCGAACGCGGAGTCGCCGACGTAGGGCGCGCCGCGGTTGGGCGCCCGATTGAGGCGCTCATCCAGCATGCGCGAGACGTGGGTGAGGCGCGTGAGGTCGCGGCGGGTGACCCCCGTTTCGAACCCCATCTTGAGGACCAGCGACGGAATGATGGAGACGAGGTTGGCGTTGCCGCAACGCTCCCCCAAGGCCATTCAACGTGCCCTGCACCTGCCGCGCCCCGGCGCGCACCGCGGCCAGGCTGTTTGCGACGGCGTTGCCGGTGTCGTCATGACAGTGGATGCCGATGTGCGCGCCCGGGATGTGCCGGGCAACATCTCCGACGAAGGCCTCCACCTCATGGGGCAGGGTGCCGCCGTTGGTGTCGCACAGCACGATCCACCGCGCGCCGGCCTCGTACGCAGCCGTGAGGCAGGTCAGGGCGTAGTCGGGGTTGGCGCGATAGCCGTCGAAAAAGTGTTCGGCGTCGAACAGGACTTCGGAAAGCTTATCCCTGGCCAGAGCGATACTGTCGGCGATCATCCGAACGTTCTCGTCGAGCTCGATGCCGAGGGCGGTGCGTACCTGGAAATCCCAGCTCTTGCCCACCAGGCACGCGACCTCTGCGCCCGATCCCAGCACGGCGTTCAGCCCGGGGTCGTTGTCGGCGCTGCGTCCGGCGCGCCGCGTCATCCCGAAGGCGGAGAGCCGCGCACGGGACAGCTTCGGCAGCGCCGCGAAGAAGGCGTCGTCGGTCGGGTTCGCCCCCGGCCAGCCGCCTTCGACATAGTCGACGCCGAGTGCGTCCAGCTCCCTGGTTATCGCCGCCTTGTCCGCCGGGTTGAAACTGACCCCCTGGGTCTGCGCGCCGTCGCGCAGGGTGCAGTCATAAAGGTACACGCGGTTATCGCTCATCGTTCTCACTCGCTTCCAGCCGTGCCGGAGAATGACGAAATCCGCGGTCAGGCACAAGGCTTACCGGGTGCGCTTGCCCAAACCTTAATGAGTCGGCAAGATTGAACAGCTAGAAACTCACATCAGGCGCTATCGGCGGGAGCGAAGTGTGTTCCTTAATCGCAACGGTTGCGCTACCATCGGCCCAGCTTGGATGCTCGACAACAGACAACGGGATACGGAATGAGGCCGTCTACTGCCAATCCAGCATCGACGCCCGGCGTCGGCCGGGACGCCGCCGAGGCGCGGCATCACACGATCGGTTGGTTGCTGAGCGGGGCGGTGGTCATTGGGCTGTGCGTCGCCATCTTCTTCGACGGCGTCGCAAAGATGGTCAACGACTGGTCCCTGGATGAATACAGCCACGCCTGGCTGATCCCGTTCATCTCCGCGGCGCTGATCTGGCAGAAGCGCGGCGAGCTTGCCGCCGCCGGCATCCGACCGACCTGGACCGGTGTCCCCATCGTCGTCATCGGCCTTGCGGCCGGACTGTTCGGCGAGCTGAGCACGATCTTTGCGATCATTCAGTACGGCTTGTTGATCACCCTGTTCGGGGTCGTGGTCTCGAGTATCGGCTGGCGTGCGGTAAAGGTCATCTGGGCGCCGCTGGCGTACTTCATCTTTCTCGTGCCGTTGCCGACGTTCCTCTACCGGGGCCTCGCCAGCAACATGCAGCTCATCTCGTCAACCCTCGGCGTGGACATGATCCGCCTGATGGGGATCAGCGTGTTTCTGGAAGGCAACGTCATCGACCTCGGGATCTACAAGCTTCAGGTCGTCGAAGCCTGTTCGGGCTTGCGCTACCTTTTCCCGTTGATGAGCTTCGGCTTTCTGCTCGCCTACCTGTACAAGGGCCGCACGTGGGAAAAGATCCTGCTGTTCGTCTCCACCGGGCCGATCACGATCTTCATCAATAGTTTCCGCATCGCCGTCACAGGCGTCATCGTCGACCGGTTCGGGATCGAGACGGCGGAGGGATTCCTCCACTTCTTCGAAGGCTGGATCATTTTCATTTTCGGGGTCGGCCTTCTGTTTCTTGAGATGCTGCTTCTGGCGCGGCTCAGCGGGCGCACGGACTCGCTTGCAGACCTGCTCGAACTGCAATGGCAACGGCAGCAGCCGGCTTCGGGAACGGCGGCGGCCCCGCCGTGGCGGGCTCCACCCTACGTGGTCAACCTTGCATTGCTGGCAGTCATGACCAGCGTCGCCCTCATGCTGCCGGCGCGCGCCGAGGTAGTTCCACCGCACAGGAATTTCGCGACGTTTCCGATGCGCATCGACGACTGGCGCGGTCAGGAAGAGCCCATCGAGCAGGTCTATCTGAACGTTCTCAAGCTCGAGGACTACGTCCACGCAAACTACGTCGCTCCGGACGAGCGGGTCCCGGTGAACTTTTTTCTGGCGTACTACCCATCGCAGCGCAAAGGACATTCCGCGCACTCGCCCCGCTCCTGCATTCCCGGCGGCGGCTGGGAAATGATGCAGGTGGACCAGCGGCGGATCGACAACGTCGACGGCGCCGGCGGCGCCCTTTCCGTCAACCGCGTCGTCATCGCCAAAGGGACGCTGCAGCAGGTGGTCTACTACTGGTTCCAGCAGCGGGGCCGCCTGCTGACCAATGAATACGCCGTCAAGTGGATGATTTTCTGGGATGCCCTGACGCAGAACCGCACCGACGGCGCCATGATTAGGCTGGTCACCGCCGTGCATCCGGGAGAAAGCCCGGACGCTGCGGAAGCTCGGCTCGCAGATTTCGTGCGGGCGGTCTATCACCAGGTCGACGATTTCGTTCCGGGACAGGAGACCGCCGATGGCTGACCGTGCAGGACCCGGGACGCTGGCGGGGGGCATTGAAAGGTGATGAGCGCACGACACGCCGCGCCGCGACGTCTCCGTCGCATCGGCTGGCTGGCAACGATCGCCGTGCTGCTGCTCACCTTGGGCGTTGCCACCGCTTGCAGCGATCCCAAGCAGCGCGAGAGCGAATACATCGAGCGCGGCAAGGCGCTGTTCGAGGAAGGCGACCTGGTCAAAGCCAGGCTCGAATTCAAGAACGCGCTGCAGATCGATCCCAAGGGGATCGAGGCGCGCTACTACATGGGGCTGATCAACGAACGCGAAGGCCAATGGCAACGCGCGTTCTCGGCCTTCAAGTCTGTCGCGGAGCGGCAGCCTGATAACCTTCAGGCGCAGCTCAAAGTGGCGCAGTTCTATCTGGCCGCCAAGGAACTCGACTTGGCCGCGGCACAGGGCGACGTGCTCAAGTCGCTGTCGCCCGAAGACCCTGACGTCCTCGTGTTTCTGGCGACCCTGGCGCTCCGGCGGGATCAGGTCGACGACGCCATGGCCGGCGCCAAGGCTGCTCTTGCCCGCGATCCGGACCACACTGCGGCGCGCATTCTCCTGGTCCGGGTGTATCAGCGACAGGGCGACCCTGCAGCGGCGCTCGCCGCCCTCGACACGTTGCTTGCGAGCGAACCGGACAACGTCGCCTTCCTGTTGATGAAAGCCGGCATACTTCATGAGCAGGGACGCCAGGACGAAGTCGAGGCGATCTACCAGCGGCTCGCCGCAAAAGAGCCCGACAACTTCAGCTATCGCTTGGCGCTCGCCAATCTCCATGCGCAACAGGGACGCATCGACGATGCGGAAGCGGTGCTGCGCCAGGCGATTGCCGACGATGCCGGCGGCGCCCAATCGCGCCTCGCGCTGGTGAACCTGTTGCTGAACACCAAGGGGCGGGCCGCCGCCGAGGCCGAGTTGACGGACCTCATCGACAAGAATCCCGACCAGGCGGAGTACCCCGTCAAGCTGGCCGAAATCTATGCCAACAACGGCGAGATGGACCGGGCAACGGAGACCTTGCGCGCCCTGATCGACCGCACCGCGCCCGCAGCCGGCACCGCGCTGGCGCAGGGGGATCTGCCGATTCGCGTGGCGCTGGCCCGTCTCCACCTCCTCAACGACGATCCCGACGCCGCCGCACCGGTGATCGCAGAGGTTTTGGCGGCGGCTCCCAACAACGCGGACGCGCTCCTGATGCGAGCGTCGATCGCCCTGCAGAAGGGGGAGATCGACCCGGCAATATCCGACCTGCGCTCCCTGCTGCGCGACGACCCGGAGTCGGTGCAGGCCCTCCGGCTTCTGGCCCAGGCACAGATGCTGAACGGCGAACCGGAGATTGCCATGGATACCCTGAAGCGGGTCATCCAGTTGGCGCCCGCCGATACCGAAAGCCGCCAGCGCCTGGCTTCGCTCCTGGCTCAGCAGGGCAATCCGGACGCGGCGTTGAGGCTGCTGGACGAAGTGCTGGAGCAACAACCCGAGGCCGCCCCTGCGCTGCAATCCAAGGCGTCAATTCTCACCGCACAAGAAAAATGGCGCGAAGCGAAGGCGACTATCGATCGCCTTCTCCAGCTCCCAGACCAGCACGCTTCAGGCTACACGCTGCAGGGCGCCTACCATCTCGGCCGCGGTGAATACGAGGATGCGCTCGCCTCGTTCAACGCAGCTCGCGATGCCGCGCCACGGGCGGCGGAACCGCTGACCGGCGCCGTCCAGGCGTATCTCCTTCAGGGCAAATCGGAAGACGCGGCGGCGTACTTGCGGGCGCTGATCGCAGACGACGGCGACAACGCAGTCGCGCACAATCTGCTCGGCGAGGTGCTGTTGCGCCTCGACCGACCGGAAGAGGCGGTCCAGTCGTTCCAGAACGCCATCGCACATTCCAGCGGCTGGTCGGTGCCGCACAGCAACCTCGGACGCCTTTACGCCAGCGAGGGCCGGATCGACGCGGCAGTCGAGGCGTTCCGCTCGGGCGTCGCGGAAATGCCGAACAGCGTCGAGCTGCTTCTCGGGCTTGCGGAGACGCTCGAAAAGAGCGGCCAATACGACGAAGCCGCCGCCACCTACGAGACCATCCTGGCGCAAGACCCGAGCATCGACATCGCCGCCAACAACCTTGCCGCGCTGATCGCCGATTACCGCAATGACGATCCCGACCAGTTGCAGCGCGGATTGAGTTTGGCGAGGCGGTTCGAGAACTCCACCAATTCCCTGTTCGTCGATACGCTCGCTTGGCTGCAGTACCGAACCGGGGAGCTTCGCCTTGCCCGCGTCAACCTGGAGCGCGCCATCGCGCTGGATTCGACGGTGCCTCAACTGCACTATCATCTCGGCATGGTGCTACACGCACTGGGCGAAGACCAACTGGCGCGCGCCGCTCTGGAAAAGGCGACGAGCGGCGACGCCCGATACCCCGGCATCGACGAGGCCCGCCAGACGCTCGAACAGCTCTGAGGGCGTCGTCTTGCGAGTTTTTGCGCAGCGAACTCGGGCAAAAATATATGGCCGGCTGCTGCCCCTCTATTGGATGACGATGCGGGGCGCTGCCTCGGCTTGTTGGCGGCTGCTCTCCCCGATCCTCTCCCACAGGTTGTCGGCGATCGCCATGTAGGCGCGCGCATGTTCGCTCTCAGGGTCCTGCACGACGATGGGCGTGCCCTCGTCCGACGTTTCGCGAATGGCCATGTGCAGCGGGATTTCGCCCAGGAACGGCATGCCGAGCCGGTCGGCTTCAGACCTGGCGCCGCCGTGCCCGAAGATTTCCGAGCGATGGCCGCAGTTCGGGCACAAGAAATAGCTCATGTTCTCGATCAACCCCAACACCGGCACATCCACCTTGCGGAACATGTTGAGCCCCTTGCGGGCATCGATCAGGGCGATGTCCTGGGGTGTGGAGACGATGACCGCGCCGGCGAGCGGCACCCGCTGCGCCATGGTCAACTGGGTGTCGCCGGTGCCCGGCGGCATGTCGACCACCAGCACGTCAAGCTCTCCCCAGTTGACGTCCCGCATCATCTGCTCGAGCGCAGACTGAACCATCGGGCCACGCCACACCAGCGGCGTTTCCTCTTCGACAAGGAACGCCATCGACATGGCCTTGATCCCGAATTTCTGGATCGGATCGAGCCGCACGCCGTCCGATGACGTGGGTCCGCCGCTGACGCCCAGCAACCGCCGCATCGACGGCCCGTAGACATCGGCGTCGAGCAGTCCGACGGCGTGGCCGCGAGCGCTGAGCGCCAGCGCGAGGTTGACGGCGGTGGTCGATTTGCCGACCCCGCCCTTGCCGGAGGCGACGGCGACGATGGCGCCCACGCCCGGCATGAGCGCCGCGGCCTGCGGTTGCGGCGCAGCGGCGGGCTTTCCAGCGGGAGGACGGGTGGCGCCGGCGCGCTCGGCGGTCAGCACCACCTGCGCCGTCAGCACACCCGGCAACCGATGCACCACCTGTTCCGCCTGCCTGCGAACGTCCTCCAGGAGCGGACCGCGCTCCGGGTCCACCTCCAGCGACAAGGCGACGTGGCCGCTTTTGATCTGCAGTCCCTTGACCATGCCGAGGCTGACCACATCCCGCTTGCGGTCAGGATCGAGGATGCAGCTCAGCGCACCGAGAACCTGTTCTTCCGTAACGTCAGCCATTGTACCGAGAATCCTTGTCTTGTTTGTGCGATTGCCGTGCGAAGAGACTTACTGCGGTCGATCCCGCAGCGCGTCCGCGTTGCACCGCCCGGCAAGCTGTCCTATAAGGCAGGCAGTGCGCCCCGCACATCACTATATCGTGGAGATATGGCACCAGCGGCGTGCATCGCCAAGATGAGCGCCGGTGTGAGCCGTCCAGATCAGTGAGCCGCCGTCCACGGCGACGCGGCAGACGCGAGACCTTCAGACAGGAGTGACGCACGAGAATGGCGTGGAATCCAAAAGGTGGGCCTTGGGGCAGCGGTGGTGGAGGTGGAGGGCCATGGGGAACCGGCCCGTCAACACCGCCGCCTCCGGATGTGGAAGAGATGCTTCGCCGCACCCAGGAGCGCTTCAAGCGCCTTCTGCCCGGCGGAGTAGGAGGCGGGCGGGGCCTTGTCCTGTTGGTCGCCGCGGCGCTCGGGATCTGGTTGATTACCGGTTTCTACCGCGTACAGCCCGGCGAGCAGGGTATCGAACTCCTGTTCGGCAAGTTCGTCAAGATCACCGCTCCGGGCCTCAACTACTGGCTGCCGGCGCCGATCGGCGACGTCATCTTGACCAACGTCGAGCGCACCAATCAGATCACCGTCGGCTACCGCTCGCCCAGCGATACCGGTCGCACCGGCCGCAAGATCAAGGTGCCCGAGGAAAGCCTGATGCTGACCGGCGACCAGAACATCATCGATGTCGAGTTCGTGGTGCAGTGGCGCATCAAGGACGCCGCGAACTATCGCTTCAACATTCGCGAGCCGGAAGCGACTGTGAAGATCGCCGCGGAGAGCGCTATCCGGGAGGTGATGGGCCAGACGCCGCTGGAGGGCGCGTTGACCAATCAGCGCCCCGAAGTCGAGGCAAAGACACGGGATCTGCTGCAGGGCATTCTCGATAGTTACGCCTCCGGCATCCTGATTGTGGCCGTCAAGCAGCAGG
The DNA here is from genome assembly GCA_016710335.1 of Rhodospirillales bacterium. Taxonomy (NCBI): domain Bacteria; kingdom Pseudomonadati; phylum Pseudomonadota; class Alphaproteobacteria; order Rhodospirillales; species Rhodospirillales bacterium. The sequence goes on along the minus strand of JADJXQ010000024.1, from coordinate 233,026 downwards.
AAGTGAACGCGCCGGCCGCGGTCATCGACGCGTTCGACGAAGTCCAGCGCGCGCGGCAGGATCAGGAACGGCTGATCAACGAAGCGCGGCTTTACCGCAACGACATCGTGCCCCGCGCGCGGGGCGAAGCCGAAAGGGTCATCCAACAGGCCACGGCCTACAAGGACAAGGTGGTTCGCGACGCCGAAGGCGAGGCGCAGCGTTTCGTCTCGGTGTACGATGCCTATTCCAAGGGCCAGGAAGTGACCGCGCGCCGCCTTTACCTGGAGCGCATGCAGGATATTCTCGGCGACACGCAAAAGATCATCATCGATCAGGGCGCCGCCGGCTCCGGCGTGGTTCCGTATCTTCCGCTCCCGGAGATCCAGAAAAGACAACTAGGTCAGCAAACTGAACAAACCAACCGGGGGGCCGACCGATGAAGCAAACCAGGCTCTTCATGCTCGGCATCATCGTCGTCGTTCTAGGCATCCTGGCGTTCAGCGCACTGTTCACCGTGCACCAGACGGAGCAGGCGCTGATCCTGCAGTTCGGCAACCCGGTTCGGGTCATCAAGGAGCCCGGCCTGCACGTCAAGGTCCCGCTCATCCAGAACGTCGAGTACTTCGACAAACGCATCCTGGCGCTGGATCCGGAGCCGGAAGAGATCCTGCTCACCGACCAGAAGCGCATCCGCGTCGACGCGTTCGCCCGATTTCGCATCATCGACCCGCTCGAGTTCCGTAAACGCGCCGTGACCACGGCGAACTTCATCAATCTGTTCGGACGGCTTCTGAATTCGGCGGTGCGATCGGAGGTGGCGCAGGTGTCGCTCGCCGACATGCTGTCGTCGAAGCGAAGCGAAATCATGAGCCACATCAACGACGATCTGAGATCCCAGGCGCCAAACTTCGGCATCGAGGTCGTCGACGTGCGCATCGGCCGCACCGACCTTCCTGAAGTCACCAGCGATGCCGTCTACAGCCGGATGCGCTCCGAACGCGAGGCTCAGGCCGCCCAATTGCGAGCGGAAGGAGAGGAACAGAAGGCGGAGATCCAGGCAAATGCTGAGCGGGAACGCACGGTCATCCTTGCAGACGCCAACAAGATCTCTCAGATCCTGCGCGGCGAGGGCGATGCGGCAAGAACGAACGTGCTCAACGACGCCTATGGGCGCGACCCTAGCTTCTTCGATTTCTATCGTTCTTTGGAAGCGTACACGGCGTTGAAAGGCGACGACACCACGATGATCCTGTCGCCGGACGCTGACTTCTTCCGCTATTTCTTCAATGAAGCCGGCGCGAAGCCGCAGACCCAGCAGTGATGCCCGACTGCGAGGCGCTGAAGAATGCGGCGCAATTTGAGCCTCCGGGCGATCGGGCGACGGAGCGGGGTGGCGGAGCCGCATGGTTGATCTGGTCGTGGCATTGGGCCTTGCGATGACCCTGGAGGGCATCGCCTACACGCTTTTTCCGGATGCGATGAAACGCCTTATGGCGCAAATTCTGGCGCACCCGTCCCACAGCCTGCGGAGTGCTGGCCTCGTCGCCGTCGTATTCGGCGTCATGCTGGTGTGGATGGTCAAAGGCTGAATTTCCTGGGGACGCCACCCCAACAGAAGCGCGATGACGGCGCGCAGGGCGGAGACATGACAATGGCAAACCAACTATTCGCACCGGTAAGCCCGTCCGCGATCATCCGCCGCCCGGCAGGCGCGGCGCAGGTGCGGGGAGTGCCCGCCGCGATCGCGAGGCGCTGGGTCGGCATCGGGCTCGCCGTGCTTGCGGCCTTCATCGTTGCGACAGGCCCTCGGGCTTCGACCGCACGCACCGCACCGGAGAGCTTCGCAGAACTTGCCGACCGTCTGTTGCCGTCGGTCGTCAACGTGTCGACGACCCAGTCGCTGGAGGGCCAGCCTGGCCTTGAGTTGCCCGTGCCGCCGGGCTCGCCGTTCGAGGAGTTCTTCAAGGAGTTCCTGGAACGAGGCCAGCCGCCGCAAATGCGCCAGAGCACGTCGCTCGGCTCCGGGTTCATCATCGACGCCGGCGGCTACATCGTCACCAACAACCACGTCATCCAGGACGCGGATGAGGTGACGGTCGTACTCCACGACGAGACGCGGCTGCAGGCGGAGGTGATCGGGCGCGACTCCAAGACCGACATCGCCGTGCTCAAGGTCGATCCGCCAACCGAGCTGTTCGCTGTCCGTTTCGGCGATTCCGAAAAATCGCGGGTAGGCGACTGGGTGGTGGCGATCGGCAACCCGTTCGGCTTCGGCGGCACTGTGACCGCCGGCATCATCTCGGCCCGCGGCCGCGACATCCACGCCGGGCCGTACGACAACTTCCTGCAGACCGACGCGTCCATCAACCGCGGCAATTCCGGCGGGCCGATGTTCAATCTCGACGGAGAAGTCATCGGTATCAACACCGCGATCTTCTCGCCCTCGGGCGGAAGCATCGGGATCGGTTTCGCCATCCCCACCAGCACCGCCCAGCCGGTCATCCGCCAACTCATCGAACACGGTCAAGTGCGGCGCGGCTGGCTCGGCGTGCGGATCCAGACCGTGACCGAAGAACTGGCCGAAAGCCTGGGTCTCGATGATGCGCGCGGCGCCCTCGTCGCGGACGTGATCGCCGAGGGGCCCGCGGAGAAGGCGGGCATCCAGCGGAGAGACGTTATTCTCGAGTTCAACGGCAAGGATGTCGACGAGATGCGGGCGCTGCCGCGCATCGTCGCCGATACGGAAGTCGGCAACACCGTCCCCGTCAAGGTGTGGCGCGATGGCAAGGACATGGAACTCGAAGTCGAAATCGGCTCGCTGGAGGAGGGCGAGAAGACATTGGCCGAGAGCGGCGCGCAGGGGACACCCGGCGGCAAGGACATGGAACTGCAGAGGCTGGGAATGAGCCTCGCTGAAATCGACGCCAAGCACATCGAGACGTACCAGTTGGCGGAAGGAGCAAAGGGGGTCGTCGTCACCGATGTCGATCCCGCGGGCGCAGCGAGCGAAAAGGGGATTCGGCCGGGCGACGTGATCGTCGAAGTCAGCCAGGAGTCGGTCAGTACGCCGCGCGAGGTCGCAGAGAAAGTCGAAGCGGCGGCGGAAGCCGACCGTAAGACCGTCCTGCTGCTGGTGGAGGGCTCGACCGGCTTGCGTTTCGTCGCTTTGCGCCTCGACGACAAGCCCGACCAGAAACCCGACAAGGAATAGGCGAGCAGGTTGACCTAACCGGATCCACTGAGAGCACCGCGAAGCGGATGCGCGGCACCCCGATACCTGAGGACGGGTTGTCTCCGGACTGCCGGTTCGGCTCCGCCTCCTCGCATTGATGACAGAAGAGAACAGAGCGCGCCGTGAAGCAGGCATGAAGAGCACGACGAACGAGACGACCAAATACGGCTTGGCCGACGACCGCTTGCCGCGGTTCTGGTATAACATCGCGGCGGACCTGCCGCAGGCAATGCCGCCGGTGCTGCATCCGGCGACGCGTGCGCCGGTCGGCCCGCACGACCTTGCGCCGCTGTTCCCGATGGCGCTGATCGCCCAGGAGGTATCGACAGAGCGCGACATCGAGATCCCGGAGCCGGTCCGCGAGGTCTACAAGCTGTGGCGCCCGACCCCGCTCCATCGCGCCCGCCGTCTGGAGCAGGCTCTCCAGACGCCGGCGCGCATCTACTACAAGAACGAGGGCGTGAGCCCGTCTGGCAGCCACAAGCCCAACACCGCCGTCCCGCAGGCATTCTACAACAAGGCGGAGGGCACCCGCCGCCTCACCACTGAAACCGGCGCCGGCCAGTGGGGCACGTCACTGGCCTTTGCCGGCAGCGTGTTCGGCCTCGACGTCGACGTCTACATGGTCAAGGTTTCTTTTCAGCAGAAGCCGTATCGTCGCGCCGCCATGCAAGCATACGGGGCGCGCTGCGTCGCCAGCCCGAGCACGGAGACCGAGGCTGGTCGCCGCGTCCTGGAAGCGCATCCGGACTCTACCGGCAGCCTCGGGATCGCCATCTCCGAGGCGGTCGAGATGGCCCGCCAGCGGGACGATACCCGTTACGCGCTCGGCAGCGTCCTCAACCACGTGCTGCTGCACCAGACGGTGATCGGGCTCGAGGCAATCGAGCAGATGGCCATGGCTGGGGACGAGCCGGACATCCTCATCGGCTGCACCGGCGGCGGCAGCAACTTCGGCGGCCTGGTGTTCCCGTACCTCGCTCGGCAGCTCCGGGGCGGGCGCACTTACCGGATCATCGCCACTGAGCCGACCTCTTGCCCGACCTTGACCCGCGGTGTCTATGCCTACGATTACGGTGACACCGCCCACCTGACGCCGCTGATGAAGATGCGCACCCTTGGCTCCGGCTTCATGCCGCCCGGCATCCACGCCGGCGGGCTCCGCTATCACGGCATGTCGCCGCTTTTGAGCCATGCCATGGACCTCGGCCTGTTCGAGGCGCGCGCCCTCAAGCAGACGGACTGTTTCGCGGCCGGCGTGTTGTTTGCCCGCGCCGAAGGCATCATTCCGGCGCCCGAGGCCAACCACGCCGTGCGGGCGGCGATCGACGAAGCGCTGGCGTGTAAGCGGGACGGCACCGCCAAGACCATCCTCTTCAATCTCTCCGGCCACGGCCACTTTGACATGCAGGCCTACGCCGACTACTTCGCCGGCAAGCTGACCGACGATGCCGAGCAAGAGTCCGCTCTCGCAGCGTCGCTCGGCGACCTCCCGGCCGTGGCCGCGGAATGACGGCCTCAGGGCGGTGGTCAACGTGACCGCGCTGCTGATCAAGCCCTTCGCCGCCCTGCGCCCGGCGCCCGGTCGCGCCGACGAGGTGGTTGCGCCGCCGTATGACGTTATCACCACCGAGGAGGCGCGGGCGCGCGCCGCGCATCGCCCATGGGATTTCCTCCACGTCTCCCGGCCGGAGATCGATCTCCCGGCGGGCGCCGATCCCCATGGCGACGACGCCTATGCCGGCGCGGCAGCAGCGTTTCGGCGCATGCAGGAGGAAGGCGTGCTGATCCGCGACCCGGAGCCCGCATTCTACGCCTACCGCATCACCGACGGCGGGCACGTGCAGACCGGCCTCGGCGCTGCCGCCTGCGTGCCGGCCTACGCCGATGGCCGCATCCGCCGCCACGAGTTGACGCGCCCGGCGAAGGAACAGGACCGTGCCCGACAGATCGCCGCCGTGGGCGCCCACACCGGCCCCGTGTTCGTGGTGCATCGTCCGAATGCGGTGGTCTCGGCGGCGCTGGACGCGGCGACCGCGCGGGCGCCGGATGCGGATGTCGCGCTGGATGGGGCCCGGCATCAGGTGTGGGCGATCGAAGCCGCGGCTGCGATGTCCGGTCTCGCTCAAGCGTTCGAGGCAATGGCGCGGCTTTACGTCGCCGATGGGCACCATCGCGCCGCCGCCGCGGTGCGTGTCCATGCCGCTCGCCCGGCGGCGGACCGGTTTCTCGTGGTCAGCTTTCCGGCCGACCAGGTGCGCATCCTCGACTACAACCGCGTTGTTCGCGACCTCAAGGGGATGACGCCCGAGGCGTTCGTTGAAGCGGCGCGGGCGCGCTTCGATGTGGAACCCTGCGACCACCCTGTCCGTCCCGACCGGGCCGGGGTGTTCGGCATGGTCGTCGGCGGCGGCTGGCATCGCCTCGCATCCCGCTCCGGCGCCAGCGAGGCGGCGGGGCCGCTGGCCCGTCTGGATGTCACTCGCCTCACCGAGGATCTGCTGGCGCCCGTTCTTGGGATCGGCGATGTGCGCACCGATCCGCGCATCGACTTCGTCGGCGGCAGCCGCGGCCTCGAAGCCCTGGACTCGATGGTCCGGTCGGGTGACTGGGCCGTTGCCTTCTCGCTTCATCCCACGTCGCTCGACGACCTCATGGCCGTCGCCGACGCCGGCGAGGTGATGCCCCCCAAGTCCACGTGGTTCGACCCCAAACTCGCCGACGGCCTCCTGTCGCTGCCGCTGGATTAGGCGCCTGCCGCCTCGGCGAAGTCGTCGCGGGTGAACAGGGCGGCGAGGTCGATGCCGTGGGCGGCGAGGTTACCGCGGGCGCCTTCCAGGCGGTCGATGATGGTGATGGCTCGGTCGACATGCCCGCCCGCCGCACGGACCGCCTCGGCCGCCCGCAACGTTGCTGCGCCGGTGGTCGTGACGTCCTCCAACAGCACGACCCGCGCCCCTGCCTCGAAGTAACCCTCAATCACGTTCTGGGTGCCGTGCTCCTTGACCTCCTTGCGGACGAAGAACCCGCGGATCGGGCGGTTGGGGAAGCTCCTGGCGCATACCGCGGCAACGATCGGGACGGCGCCCAGCGCCATGCCGCCCACACAATCGAAGGTTTCACCGCGGAGCCTCTCCAGCATCTCGTCCGCAATGAGCGCCGCGCATTCCGGGTCGAACAGGGGCTTCTTCACGTTGAAATAGAGGGTGCTGGTCCGCCCGGACGCCAAGGTCATCTCCCGCCCGGTGATCAACGCCTCGGCGGCGAGCAGCAGCCGCAACCGTTCGTGCCGCCGAGCGGTCCCGTCGTCCGATGGTGATGATGTCGCAGCCACCTCAAGCTCCTTCCCGATCCGATTCCAGAACGTCGATCCGCTACGGGTGGGATACACTGTGGCGTATGGCCTTGGCCACCACCGCTTGATCGGGAGCAACCGGTTGTCGCGATGACCCAGTTGAGTGACGACTGCTTTGCGTTCGGCGCGACGCTAATGCCGCTCGAAGATGCGCTAGCGCTGATCGATGCGCGCGTCACGACGGTCGTCGGGGCGGAGCCGGTCCGGTTGCGCCATGCCGCCGGCCGCATTCTGGCGGAGGACGTCGTCGCTCATCACAGCGTCCCGCCCCACGACAACGCCGCTGTCGACGGCTACGCTGTGCGCCACGCCGATCTTGCCAACGACGCCGAGACGCGGCTCCGGATCGCTGGCCGCGCCGCCGCGGGTCATCCCTACGCGCCGCCGGTCGGCGCCGACGATGCGGTGCGCATCTTCACCGGCGCGCCGATGCCGGCCGGCGCCGACACGGTGTTGATGCAGGAGGACTGCCGGGCGGACGGCGACGCCGTGGCGATCCCGCCCGGTATCAAGCTCGGCGCCAACCGCCGTCGCGCCGGCGAGGACGTCAAGGCCGGCGGCACGGTGCTGACCTGCGGCCAGCGGCTGCGCCCCCAGGATGTCGGCCTCGCCGCGGCGGTCGGCCGGAGCGACCTCACCGTCTATCGCCCGCTGCGGGCGGCAGTGTTCTCCACCGGCGACGAACTGTCGGAGCCCGGCGACGCGCTGCCCCCCGGCGGCATCTGCGACTCCAACCGATACGCACTGATGGCGATGCTGGAGGGCCTCGGCGCCATCGTCACCGATCTCGGCATCCTCCCGGACCGGTATCGTGACATCCGCGACGCCCTCGCCATGTCCGCCGCCGGGCACGACCTTGTCGCCACCTCCGGCGGCATGTCGGTGGGCGAGGAGGATCACGTCAAGGCCGCCGTGCAGACGCTCGGCTCGCTTCATTTCTGGCAGTTGGCGATCAAGCCCGGGCGACCGATCGGGCTCGGCCAGATCAGCGGTGTCCCGTTCGTCGGCCTTCCCGGCAACCCGGTGGCGATGATGGTGACCTTCATGCGCATCGCGCGGCCGATGATCCTCGGCCTCGCCGGTTGCACTGACCGGGCACCGCACGTCTACACGGTTTCTCTTGGCGAAGCGGTGAAGAAAAAGGCCGGACGGCGCGAGTGGATGCGCGCCCGCCTCCGCACCGCGCACGACGGGAGCCTGGTTGCGACCCGATCCGCACGCCAAGGCTCCGGCATCCTGTCCTCCCTCGTACAGGCCGACGGGCTCATCGAGCTTTCCGAGGACGTAACCGACCTGCCAGCCGGCGCCGCGGCGGACTTTCTGCCGTTCCAGGAACTTCTCCGCTAAGGCCGTTCGTCCGAGACCCTCACCGTCGTCAACGGCCCCTGCGGGCCCCTGCAGCCCGCGGGCGATGGCGCCGTGGATTTTCGGCGCGCGAGCGAAATGGCACGTCGCACCCCCTTGCACCGCCGCCGGCACGGCCCATTTATCAGTAGTCGCCACTTACTTAAAAACTTGTGGCGCTCGGTGGATGGATGCTGCAGGATAGATCCATGGCGAAACCCCTCAGACGCTATGAGTTCAGCGAACGGCTCGCCGATATCCTCGGCCTCTCGCGCCGCGATCTTCGCTTCCGCGTGACTTTGCTGGTCTCGGACGGACTGGTGCCGCCGGGACCCCGCGGACCGGGCTCGCCGCCGGCGACATCGCGCTACGCCGCCGACCTCCTGATCGCGGCGATGGCGGCGCCGCAGCAATCCTACACCGTAGAGGCGATACGCTGTTATCGGGAGCTCCACTGCGCCGGATCGGCGACCGAGGACGCCGCGCCCCGCGTCACCCTGGGCGCACCCGGCACGGCCCTCGGCACACACCATCGCCCGGGCGATCAGCCCGACCTGCGGCTGCTCGCCGACCGCCCGAGTTTCGGCGAGGCCGTGATCCGCCTGCTCGACCAGGCAAGGGACGGGCCGGCGCGCACGGCGCTGGCCATGACCGTGTTCGGCATCTGGATCAGCCGCGGCTTCCCGGTCGCCGCCGTGCAGTTCGTGGCCGGCAAAGCCGGGCGCCGCGGCATCGTCACCCAGCGCTTCGAATTGCCCGAAGGCGGCCGTCCGCCCTCGTGGCTCGATCCCAGCCGGGGCGGAACCGCCGACCCGGGCCTGTTCCACACCGTCTTCCTGCCGATCGGCAAGATTCTGCAAATCGGCGACCTCACGAGCCCAGACGACGAAAGGAGTCCTCCGATGCTCGACCTCGGCCCCGCCCTCTCCCATATCGCCAAGCTCACCCGCGACGGGCGCAACAGCGGCCGCTGGGAGTCGTTTCTCGCCACGGCCCGAGCCGCGCGCGCCGCGGCGGAAAAGCTGGATGCCCGCTCCAGCCGCCTCGTCGAGGTGACCAATTTCGGCTCCAACCCCGGCAACCTCCGAATGCAGACCTACCTGCCGGAGACTATGGCAGACCCGGCGCCGCTGGTTGTCGTCCTGCACGGGTGCACCCAGACCGCCGCCTCCTACGACTACGGCGCCGGATGGACGGCATTGGCCGACCGCTACGGCTTCGCGCTCCTGTTGCCGGAACAGCGCCGCAGCAACAATCCGCTCCGCTGTTTCAATTGGTTCCGCAGCGAAGATATCGAGCGGGACGGCGGCGAGCCGCTGTCGATCCGCCAGATGGTCGACCGCATGATCGCCGACCAGGGCATCGACCCCTCCAAGGTCTACGTCACCGGCCTGTCGGCCGGCGGCGCCATGACGTCCGTAGTTCTGGCCACGCACCCTGACGTGTTCGCCGGCGGCGCCATCGTCGCCGGTGTCCCCTATCGCTCCGCCAACGGCCTGCAGGAGGCGTTCGAGACCATCTTCCAGGGCAAGAGCCGTCCGGCCGAAGAGTGGGGCGACCTGGTGCGGAACGCCTCCCCCCACCGCGGCGCCTGGCCAAAGGTCTCGGTATGGCATGGGGATGCGGATGGCACCGTCAAGCCGGTCAACGCCGAGGAGATCATCAAGCAGTGGACCAATGTGCATGGGCTGAGGGCGGTGCCGACCGTGGAGACGATGATCGACGGCTGCCCGCGCCGCTTGTGGCGCAACGCCGAGGGTCACGACCTGGTCGAGGCAGTCACCGTGCCCGGCATGGCGCACGGGCAGGCGGTCAGTGCCGGCGGCCCGGAGGCCTGCGGCAACGCCGCGCCCTTCTTCCCTGACATGGGCGTGCCGTCCGCCAGCCACATCGCCCGCTTCTGGGGGCTCACGGACGCCGACCCGGCGACCCGCCGGCCGACCCGGCGCCCGTCCGCCAAACCGTCCGCGGATCCGGCGCCTCAGCCGGCGAAGCCTCGAGCTGATCCCGTGCCGGTCGCCGCAGCCAGCACCGCGACCGCCGGCGCCGGCGCCGGTGAGGATGCGCCACTGCACGCGGAGACGAACGAGCCGGCGGCGACCCCGCAGTCCGCGCCACCGCCAACGCTCGACCTGCAGGCGATCCTCACCAGATCGTTCCAAGGCACAAGCCGCCGGGAAGGTGCGGGTCCGCAAGCGGATTCCGCGGCCCATGCCGCCCCGTTCGGCGGGATCGATGTCCAAGACATAATCGCCAAGTCGTTCGAAGCGGCAGGCTTGCTCAAGGGCGAGCGCGGCGTTCGCCGGGGGAGACCCAGCGGTGCGCCGCTCGGCATCGACATTCCCGGCATCCTCGCGACCTCGTTCGAGGCCGCCGGCCTGCTCAAGGGCGCCCGCAGCAGCGCGGAGAGCCAGACAAGAGTGGCGGCCGACGCCGCGGCCCAACCCCCACAAGGCCCGAGCGGCTCCGGCTGGGAAGGCCGAGGCTGGGAGGCGCTGGCGGGCGAAGGCGGCCCGGCCGGCGGCGGTCCGCTGCTGTTCGGCCACGCGGTTTCGGGCGCCGGCAGCGAGGTCGGCAACCGGGTGCGGACCGTCTCGTGCAGGATGACCCTCGGCGATTCGCCCCGTCTCAGCTACGCCCGGCGGTTGGACCTGAACGCCGCGGTCAACATGTTCACGAAGGCGGCGTTCACCGTGCTCGTCGACGGTATCGTCGTCGACGAGGCGTCGGCGGTCGGCCTCGATTACGCCGAACCCGAATGGATCGAACAGGCCGAAGTCGATCTTGCCCGCTTCGCCGGCCGCACGGCGACGGTGAGCTTCGAAGTTTCAGCGCGCTCCAACGTCTACGCCGAAGTCTCGGCCAAAGCGTGGCTCCGCGACATCAAGGTGATCGACGCGGTCGCCGCCGGCGGAAACTGAGAATGCGGCCAATGTGACCACGGGGCGTGATCGGGCGGTGCGGCGGCGTCCTCCCCGCCGCACCGCCCCCTCGTCGCCCAAGCAACTCCCGCTGACGCATTTGCGTCGCGCCGGGAGCGCCGTATACTCCGCGCCGCTTACGTCAGCGACACGACCAATTCGGAGGAACAGCAATGACCAGCGAGCCTGTCGTCGGCATCATCATGGGCAGCCCGTCCGACTGGCCGACCATGCGCCATACTGCCGACACGCTTGGCAAGCTGGGCATCGGCTGGGAGGCGCGGGTGGTCTCCGCGCACCGCACTCCCCAGCGCCTGCACGACTACGCGAGCGCGGCAAAGGGGCGCGGCCTCAAGGTGATCATCGCCGGCGCCGGCTTGGCGGCGGCGCTGCCCGGATCGGCCGCAGCCCTGACACCCCTGCCGGTTCTCGGGGTGCCGATGGAGGGCAAGTTGATGGGCGGGCTGGACGCGCTCCTGTCCATCGCGCAGATGCCGCCCGGCGTACCGGTCGGCGCCCTTGGTGTCGGCCGTCCCGGCGCCATCAACGCGGCCCTTCTCGCGGCCGCCATCCTGGCGCTCGCCGATCCGCCGCTCGCCGACCGCCTCGACGCCTTCCGCGCCGAGCAAACCGCCGCCGTCCCCGAGCACCCGGATGACGCCGCGGCCTGAAGCCTCCGTCACACGGAGCGCGGAACCGTTATTGTGAGTCCGGATGGCGGTCCGGACCTAGATGCGCTCCGACAGCCAGATTGCCGCGCGCGAGCCACGCTTGATCAGCGCCGTCAGCGGCCGGTAGGCGGGGGATTGGGCGGCGCCGTGCGCGACGGCCGTATCCCGGTGCTCCAGTTCGTCGTCGCGGAAGCGCTGGCAGATACCGCGGAGTTCCGCCTCGTCTTCGCCCAGTAGGGCGACCTGCTTCGCGTAATGCTCGTCGATGACGTCCTCGACCGCCACCGTACAGGCCATCGCCGCCTTCGGCCCCATCAGGGCTGTCGCGGCGCCCAGCGCGAACCCGGCGACATGCCACAGCGGCTGCAGCGCCGTCGGCCGCGCCCGCCGTTTGCCAATCAGTTCGTTGAAGGTGGCGAGGTGCTCCCGCTCCTTCACCGCCATGCTCCGGATGACCGGCCCGGCCCGCGTGCGTCCGAGGACGCTGAGCTGCCCCTCGTAGATGCGCACGGCCCCGTATTCGCCGGCCTGATCGACGCGGATGATCCGATCCACCAGCCTCTCCCGGCTCAGATCCCCCGGCAGGCGGCCGCTCCTCGGCGTCGTTTCGGCAATCCCGCTCATGATCTCCAGTCTATCACCTGCCGCGACCGGCGACGAGCCGCAGTGTTGCGCGCGTTGCAAGCCGGCGACGCCAGCGGGGCGACCTCGACACCGGCGGGCGCCTTTGGGCCGGAACAGCCGCCATGCTTCGCGTCCTGAAGCGCCCGGTTGCCGGCGGAGGCGCTCAGGGGTCCTGCCGGTTTTGTTGGTCGAGCCACTCCCAACTGCCGCCACCACGACGCGCTGGACCGCTGTTCAAGGAAAAAGACGTGTTGGTGCATGCCGAGATTGCGCATGCCGCCAAGACCAGGGCGGCGATCGTCCATGATGTGCGCGCCGGCATGGCAGTGTCCCTCGACCAGTTCAGTTCCCAGCCTCATATATGTTGCCGCCGTGGATGGTGCGAGCGCCGCCGAGCGCGGCGACAGCGGCGACGATCATCAGCAGCAGCCAGCCGGCCATCAGCAGCATGCCGCCGACGGGAGCGGCGCCGCGGATCAGCAGCGTGTCGGCGAGGACGAGCCAGTAGAGGGTGCCGGAAAACAGCACGAGGCCGAGCAGGAAGCAGGCGCCTGCGGCGTGGACGAGGACGCGGGTTACCCGGTTTCCGCCCGTCGCCAGCCACGCCACGGTCAGCATCGCCAGCCCGTGCACCATCTGGTTGAACGAGGCGATCTCGAACATCTTCTGCAGGGCGGGCTCGCTCGCCAAGGCGTGCCAGCCATAGGCGCTGGCGCCGACGGCGATCAGGCCGTTGAGGCTTCCGAGAAACAGCCAGAGAGGCATGGTCGCGCGGCTCTGTCCCGCCGGCGTTACTCGCCACCCATCATCGCGCAGCCGCCGGGCGCGCAGGCGGGAAGGCCGCACGGGCCGGCCGGTTGCGGCGCGGCTGCGCCGCTGTTGATGCGCGGCGCGGACAACGCTTTGGCGACATGGGAATCGCCGCACTTGGGGCAGGCAACCGCACCAGCCTCCATCTGCTCGGCCGACTCTGCGCCGGAGGAGAACCATTCCTCGAAGGTGTGGCCGTTCCGGCATTGCAAATCATAGACGATCATGGCGTCGTTCCGTCTCGAGGTGTGCTCAGCGGGGAAGCTCGGAGGCGCCCATCAGGAACTGATCCACCGAGCGGGCGCACTGGCGGCCTTCACGGATTGCCCAGACCACCAGGGATTGGCCGCGGCGCATGTCGCCGCAGGCAAACACCTTGTCCAGAGAGCTCCGATACGCCCCCGGCTCCGCCTCGGTGTCGGCCTTGACGTTGCCGCGCCCGTCCAACTCGACTCCAAGTTGCTCCAGGAGCCCGTTGTGGACCGGGTGGATGAAGCCCATGGCGAGCAGCACCAGATCGGCGTCGATGGCGAACTCGCTGCCGTCGACCGGGCTCATTTTCATGCCGCCGTTGCCGTTGCCGATCCATTCCAGCCGGACGAGGTGCAATTTCTCGACCTGGTTGGTGCCGCTGAGGCGGGTGGTCATCACTGACCAGTCCCGGTCGCACCCTTCCTCGTGGGAAGTGGAGGTGCGCAGCTTCAGCGGCCAGTTGGGCCACGACAGTTGCTTGTTCTCACGCTCCGGCGGCCGCGGCATGATCTCGAGCTGGGTCACCGAGCGCGCGCCTTGGCGCACAGAGGTGCCGACGCAGTCGGAACCCGTGTCGCCGCCGCCGATAACGATGACGTGCTTGTCGGCAGCGAGGATGGCCCGATCCTCCGGCACGTCGATGCCGGCGACCCTGGCGTTCTGCTGCGTGAGGAAGTCCATGGCGAATTCGACCCCGGGAAGGGAACCGCCGGGCACGTCCAACGGCCGCGGCTGTTCTGCCCCGCCGGCCAGAACCATCGCGTCGTACTCCTCCAGCAGCGTCTCGGTCTTGACGTTGACGCCGACATGACTGTTGGGGCGGAACTCCACGCCCTCCGCCTGCATCTGCGCCATGCGCCGGTCGATGTGGTGTTTCTCCATCTTGAAATCGGGGATGCCATAGCGCAGCAACCCACCGATCTTGTTCTGCTTTTCGTACACGACCACCGTATGGCCGGCACGGGCAAGCTGCTGGGCGCAAGCGAGGCCGGCCGGACCCGACCCGACCACGGCGACGCGTTTGCCGGTGCGATGGGCCGGGATCTCCGGGCGCACCCAGCCCTCCTGCCAGCCGCGATCGATGATTGCGCACTCGATGGTCTTGATGGTCACCGGCTCGTCGAAGATGTTGAGCGTGCAGGAGGCCTCGCAGGGCGCCGGGCAGATGCGGCCGGTGAACTCGGGGAAGTTGTTGGTCGAATGAAGCACCGCCAGCGCCTCCCGCCACTGCTGACGGTAGACCAGGTCGTTCCAGTCGGGGATGATGTTGTTGACCGGGCAGCCCTCGTGGCAGTAGGGAATGCCGCAGTCCATGCAGCGCGCGCCCTGGCGGCCCAGTTCCGCTTCGTTGAGCGGAATGACGAATTCGTGCCAGTGGCGGATACGCTCCTCGACCGCGGTGTAGAGCCGGTCGTGGCGCGGGATTTCCTTGAAGCCGGTCGGCTTGCCCATCTGCTTGGCCCCCTACATCCCCACCGCGACGCTGATGCCGGTGCGTTCCGTCGCCCGCCAGCGGGACTGCATCTGCTCCAACGCCCGGCGGTAGTCGAGCGGCATGACCTTGACGAACCTGGGCAGCGCGGCGTTCCAGTTCGCCAGCACCTCGGCGGCGCGTTCGCTGCCGGTGTAATGGTGGTGCCGCTCGATCATGGCGCGCAAGCGTTCCGCATCGAACCGCGTCATGTCGTGCATCACGTCGACGCGGCCCTGGGTCTCCAGGTCGCCACGCTGGTGCCCTTCCGCTTCGAGCAGGTCATCCTCTTCGACGATCGGCTCCAGCTCGACCATCGCCATGTTGCAGCGCCGGGCGAAGCTGCCGTCCTCATCCAGAACGTAGGCGACGCCGCCGCTCATTCCGGCCGCGAAGTTGCGCCCGGTCTGGCCGAGCACCACCACGCAGCCGCCGGTCATGTACTCGCAGCCGTGATCGCCGACGCCTTCGACGACGGCCTGAACGCCGGAGTTGCGGACCGCGAAGCGCTCGCCCGCCACGCCGCAGAAGTACGCCTCGCCGGCAATGGCGCCGTAAAGGACGGTGTTGCCGATGATGATGTTCTCGGTCGGGTCGATCGGGCATTCCCGCGCCGGATAGACGACGATGCGCCCGCCGGAGAGCCCCTTGCCGACGTAGTCGTTGGCGTCGCCTTCCAGCTCCAACGTCACGCCGCGGGCGAGGAACGCCCCGAAGCTCTGGCCGGCGGTGCCCTTGAACTTGACGTGGATGGTGTCGTCCGGCAGCCCGTCGTTGCCGTAGCGGAGCGCGATCTCGCCCGACAGCATGGCGCCGACGGTGCGGTTGACGTTGCGGATTCGATGCTGGAGGCGCACCGGATGCTTCATGTCCAGCGCCGGCCGCGCCGCCGCGATCAGCTCATGATCGAGGGCGCCGTCGAGACCGTGATCCTGGGCCCGGCAGTTGTAGCGGTCGATGTCGGAGCCCGCGTGGGCCGACGTGAAGATGCGGGAGAAATCGAGGCCCTTGGCCTTCCAGTGGTCGAGCGCCGGCCGCATCTCGAGCCGGTCTACGCGCCCGATCATCTCGTTCACGGTGCGGAAGCCGAGCTCCGCCATGATCTCGCGCATCTGCTCGGCGATGAACACCATGAAGTTGACGACATGCTCGGGCCTGTCCGGGGAAGCGCTTGCGCAGTTCCGGATCCTGGGTGGCGACGCCGACCGGGCAGGTGTTGAGGTGACACTTGCGCATCATGATGCAGCCGGCAGAGATCAGCGCTGCCGTCGAAAACCCGAACTCGTCGGCCCCGAGCAGGGCGCCCACCACAACGTCGCGGCCGGTTCGCATACCGCCGTCCACCTGCACGGCGATGCGGCCGCGGAGGTTGTTGAGCACCAGGGTCTGGTGGGTCTCGGCCAGGCCGATCTCCCACGGCGAACCCGCATGGAGGATGGAGGTCAGCGGCGAAGCGCCGGTCCCGCCGTCGAAGCCGGCGATGGTGACGTGATCGGCCTTCGCCTTGGAGACGCCGGCGGCGATGGTGCCGACGCCCACTTCCGACACCAGCTTGACGCTGATCCGCGCCTTGGGATTGGCGTTCTTCAGGTCGTGGATCAGCTGGGCCAGATCCTCGATGGAGTAGATGTCGTGGTGCGGCGGCGGCGAGATCAGCCCCACGCCCGGCGTCGAGTGGCGCACGCGGGCGATGCGGGCATCCACCTTGTGGCCCGGAAGCTGGCCGCCTTCGCCCGGCTTGGCGCCCTGGGCCATCTTGATCTGAATGTCGTCGGCGTTGGCAAGGTACTCGGCGGTGACGCCAAACCGGCCGGAGGCCACCTGCTTGATCGCCGAGCGCATGGAATCGCCGTTCGGCAGGGGCTGGAAACGCGACGCTTCCTCGCCGCCTTCGCCGGTGTTGGACTTGCCGCCGATACGGTTCATGGCAACGGCAAGGGTGGTGTGCGCCTCCCACGAAATCGAGCCGAACGACATGGCCCCGGTGGCGAAGCGCTTGACGATCTCGGTCACCGGCTCGACCTCGTCGAGCGGCACCGGCGCGTCGGCCGGCTTGAACTGGAACAGGCCGCGGAGGTTTTTCAGCTTGCGGCTGTGGTCGTCCACCTTGCGGGTGAAGGCCTTGAACTTGTCGTAGTCGGCGGACCGCACCGCGTGCTGGAGCAGCGCCACCGTCTCCGGCCCCCACACGTGCTCCTCGCCGCGGAGCCGGTAGGCCACCTCGCCGCCGACGTCGAGGGCGTCGCGCAGGATCGGAGAGCGTCCGTAGGCTTCGCGATGGCGGCGCGTCGTCTCCTCGGCGATTTCCAGAAGACCAACGCCGCCGACTGCAGAATGGGTGCCGCAGAAGTACTGGTCGATGAACGCCTGCGACAAGCCGACCGCATCGAAGATCTGCGCCCCGCAATATGACTGATAGGTGGAGATGCCCATCTTGGCCATGACCTTGAGCATGGCCTTGCACACCGCCTTCACATAACGCTTGTGCGCGTCCTTTTCAGAGATGTCTTCGGGCAGACTGTCATGCAGCGCCGAGACGGTGTCGAACGCCATGTACGGATTGATGGCCTCGGCGCCGTAGCCGGCGAGACAGCAGAAGTCATGGGTCTGCCGCGCTTCACCGGTCTCGATGACCAGTCCGGACTCGGTGCGCAGACCCTCGCGGATCAGGTGGTGGTGGACGCCGGCGGTGGCCAACAGCGACGGAATGGGGATGCGGTCGGCGGCGACGTTGCGGTCCGACAGAATAATGATGTTGTAGCCGCGGCGGACCACATCCTCGGCGGTCTTCAACACGCGATGGAGCGCCGGCTCCAGGCCCGCGGCGCCGTCCGCCGCCGGCCAGGTGATGTCGATGGTGTAGGTCCGGAACGCCTGGTCGAGGTGGTTCTCGATGCGCCGCACCCGCTCCAGGTCTGTGTTGGAGAGGATCGGCTGCCGTGCCTCCAGGCGGCGGACGCCGGCCGCGCCCTCCGGTTCGAGCAGGTTCGGCCGCGGCCCGATGAGGGTCACCAGCGACATCACCAACTCTTCGCGGATCGAGTCGATCGGCGGGTTGGTGACCTGCGCGAAGCACTGCTTGAAGTAGTCGAACAGCATTTTCGGCCGGTCGGACAGAACCGCCAGCGGCGTGTCGCGGCCCATGGAGCCGACCGGTTCCTGCCCGGTCAGAGACATCGGCGTCAGGAAGAACTTGAGGTCCTCCTGGGTGTAGCCGAAGGCCTGCTGCCGATCGAGCAAGGTGCCGGGATCGGGCGGCATCGGACCCACCTCGTGGGGCAGCGAGTCGAGCTTGGTCTGGGTCGCGTCGAGCCATTCCTGATAGGGGCGCGCCGTCGCCAACGTGCTCTTCAGTTCCTCGTCGCTGACGATGCGCTGCTGCTCCAGGTCGATCAGGAACATCTTGCCCGGCTGGAGGCGCCACTTCTTGACGATCTTCTCCTCGGGGATCGGCAGAGTGCCGACCTCCGAGCCCATGATGACGCGATCGTCATCGGTGATGACATAGCGGGCCGGGCGCAGGCCGTTGCGGTCGAGCGTCGCGCCGATCTGGCGCCCATCGGTGAAGGCGACGCCGGCCGGTCCGTCCCACGGTTCCATGAGCGAAGCGTGATACTCGTAGAAGGCGCGGCGATCGTCGTCCATCAGCGGGTTGTCGTCCCACGCCTCCGGAACCATCAGCATCATCGCGTGGCTAAGGGAATAGCCGCCGGCGACGAGCAGCTCGAGGCAGTTGTCGAAGGTGGCGGAGTCGGAGACGCCGTCGCCGATCAGCGGCCACAGCTTCTCCAGGTCGTCGCCGAGCAGTTCCGAATGCATGTTGTGCTTACGCGCCAGCATCCAGTTGACGTTGCCGCGGAGCGTGTTGATCTCGCCGTTGTGGCAGAGGTAGCGGAACGGATGCGCCAGCCGCCACGACGGGAAGGTGTTGGTCGAGAACCGCTGGTGGACGAGGGCCAGCGCCGATGTCAGGCGCGGATCGCGCAGATCCGGATAGTAGGTCGCGAGGTTCTCGGCGAGGATCATCCCTTTGTAGACCAAGGTCCGGGAGGACATCGAGACCGTGTAGAACCAGTTGGTCAGGCTGTCGTCGGCATCCCAGACCTTGTGGTGAGCCACCTTCCGAATGACGAACAGCTTGCGCTCGAACGCGTCGGCGTCGCGGCAGTTCCCGCCGCGGGCGATGAACACCTGGCGGATGACCGGCTCGATGGGTTTGACGCTGTAGCCGAGGACCGAATTGTCGGTCGGCACGTCCCGCCAGCCAAGGATGCGCTGGCCCTCCTCCGCCGCGGTGTGCTCGATGACATCGACGCACCTCCGGCGGGCGTCCTCGTCCCGCGGCAGGAACACCATGCCGACCGCGTATTCACCTACGGCCGGCAAGGAGAAGCCGAGGCGCTCGCTCTCCTCGCGGAACAGCGCATCCGGGATCTGGATCAGACAGCCGGAACCGTCGCCGGCAAGCGGATCGGCGCCCACCGCGCCGCGATGGCGGAGGTTGACGAGGATCTGCAGCCCCTGCTCGACGATGTCGTGGGTCTTGCGGTTCTTGATGTCGACCACGAACCCGACGCCGCAGGCATCGTGTTCGTTCCGCGGGTCGTACAGCCCATGCAGTTCGGGCAGTCCCTGTGTTTCCGGCAGATCATACTCTTCGGGCAGCACGCGCACGTTCATCGGCAACCTTCCGTTCCCTGTCCTCCCGATTTCGTGTGACGCAGGTCGACGGCCGTGTTTAACGTTTTTGTTGGTTCGGCGCGTCTACCATCTCAACCACCCTTTCGGGGTCGGCCAGAACTGCATGCTCATGCACTTTGCGTTCAAGGCCACACGCGCCCGCGACCGTAGTCCCTAGGCCGAGGCCTCTAGAGAATCACGCCGGATCGGTCAAAACACAAGCGCAAAAAATTCACGCGAAGAAAACTTTCCGGCGCACGGCAAACGTGTCACAGTGCGCGCTCCACCGCTTCATCGATGGTTCCATCTCCGTGCCCCTCCTCCATATCGTTGTCCTGGCGCTCGTCCAGGGAATAACCGAATTCCTCCCGATCAGCTCCTCCGGCCACCTCATCCTGGTGCCGGCGCTCAATGGCTGGGCGGATCAGGGCATCGTCATCGACGTCGCGGTCCACGTCGGAACGCTCTGCGCGGTGGCCGTCTACTTTTGGCGCGACGTGGCCGCAATGCTCAACGGGCTCATCAGGCTGGTAACCAACCGGCCCGACGCCGACAGCCGCCTGGTGCTGATGGTAGTCGTCGCGACCATTCCGGTGGTCGTCGCCGGGTTCATCCTCAAGACAGTGTTCCCCGAGGGCATCAGGAGCGTGATCGTCATCGGCTGGACGACGCTTCTGTTCGGGCTCGTGCTCTACGCCTGTGACCGCTGGGGCGGCATCGGCCGGCGTATCGCGGACTTGGGCATGCCGGACGCGATGGTGATCGGTCTCGCCCAGATGATCGCGTTGATCCCGGGCACCAGCCGCTCGGGCATCACCATGAGCGCCGCCCGCGCCCTCGGCTTCGAGCGCGTCGACGCCGCTCGCTTTTCGCTGCTGCTGTCCATGCCGACAATCCTCGGCGCCGGCCTGTTGCTGGGCGTGGATCTCTTCGAAGACGGGAACTCCGGCTTGACCTCCGACGCTCTTCTCGCGGGGGGGTTGGCGTTTCTCGCGGCGCTCGCGGCCATCGCCCTGATGATGCGATGGCTGCGCCACGCCACGTTCACGCCGTTCGTCGTCTACCGGGTCTTCCTCGGCATTGCACTGCTCGTCTACGCGTACGGGGGCTTCGGACCGAGCTAAGCATGCCGCGGCAGGTCATCCCCGTCAGATGCTGTCGTACTTGTCGACCGCCCACGTCTCCGCCTCGGCGGCAGCAAACCACGCGACGACCGACGGCCGGGCAACGACGGCCCCGGCATATGCCCGACACACGTCATCCAGGTCGACGCCGTAGGTTCGGAAACGGCTGACCACCGGCGCGTAGAAGGCATCCGCCGCGCACCAGCGCCCGAACAGGAATGGGCCGCCGTCGCCGAACCGCTCGCGACAATCGCGCCACAAGCCAACCACGCGGCGTATGTCGGATTCCACGGTTTCCGGCCGGTCGCGACCGGGCTTCGACGCCCGGACGTTCATCGGCAGGTGACCGCGGAGTTCGCGGAAGCCGCCATGCATCTCCGCCGCGGCGGATCGCGCCACGGCACGCGCTGAGGCGTCTTCCGGCCAGACGCCGGCGTCGGGCAAATGTACGGACGCGTACTCGGTGATGGCGAGCGAATCCCAGATCACCGTGTCGCGGTGCTTCAACACCGGCACCAAACCCGATGGAGAATGTTGCGCTATGGTCGCTGCCGTCTCCGGGTGGTCGAGCGGGATGACGATCTCGTCGAACGCCGCCCCCGTCTCCGCCATGACCAGCAGCGCCCGCGCCGACCACGACGAATAGTTCTTGTTCCCCAGCACCAGCGTCCAGTCCGCCATCGGTCTTCCCTTCCCCTTCCCCTTCCCCCGTCGTGCACGACGACGAAGCTCATGTTTCAAGAGGCTCGGCATGAAGTACGGTCTGCTGAATCAGTTTACCACGTCTTGAGAACGGGACGCCCGCCTTACTCATCCTGTCCGTGCTGCGATTGCAAAGGGGGCCGGGCCGCAATATGTTGGATGGGAGGCGTCGACCGCCGCTTTCGCGCATGACCCCTGCCACTAGGCCATGACCTCCGATCCTCAAGTCTTCGGACTGCTGTCGTCCGGACTGGCGTACTGTCAGGCGGTCGCGGTTCAGCATGGCGACCTCCTCGCCAGTCTGTTCGTGGCCGGGCTGGTGGGCAGCATCGGGCACTGCGTCGGCATGTGCGGGCCGCTGGTTCTGGGCCAGACCGTGGCGCGCCTGGAGGCGACGCCGGCGGCGGGAATGCGCGAGCTCGATCGCCTGTTCGGGGCGGCGCTGGCGCCCTATCATCTCGGGCGCATGACCACCTACACGGGGCTCGGGGCGGCGGCGGCGGCTGTCGCCGGCGGAGTCGCCGACGTCACCGGCCTCCGCTGGCTTTCGGCGGCGTTGCTTGCCATCGCGGCGCTGCTGTTCCTCGGCTACGGCCTCGAGCGCCTGGGCGCCGTCCTGCCGAGGTTCGCGACGCCGTGGCTGTCGCGGGGCGGCGAGGACTGGTGGGGGCGCTCCGTCGGACGCTCCGTGCGGCCGCTGTTCCAGCGGCCCATCGGGATCAGGGGGTACGCGCTCGGCCTTGCCCTCGGCTTCCTGCCGTGCGGACTGCTGTACGGCGCCCTGGCGGCCGCGGCGTCGAGCGGCAGTGCGCTGTCGGGGGCCATGGCGATGGCGATGTTCGCGCTCGGCACCGTGCCCGCGCTCGTCGGGGTCGGTTTCGCCGGGCATGTGGCGGGACTCCGCTGGCGAACGATGACGGCGCGCGTTACGCCGGTGTTGTTGATGCTCAACGCCGCCGCGCTCACCTACATGGCGTGGCGGATCATTGCCTGATCGAAGTGAAGGAGTTGCACGACATGACGGACGCCGATCCCGCCCGGAAGCAACAAGCGACCCGCGGCATCAATGGCGTGATCGTGGCGCTCGCAGTCATGATCCTCATCATCGTCGCCTTCCTCGCCGGCCGCCACTACTTCGGACCGGCGGGTGAGGACGCTGCCACGGTTCCCGGCACGCCGCAGTCTTCGGCCGCGGGCGCCGCCATTGGTGGACCGTTCACCCTGGTGGACCAGGATGGACGAACGGTGACGGACGCCGACTTTCACGGCAAATACATGCTGGTCTACTTCGGCTACACCTACTGCCCCGACGTCTGCCCGACGTCGCTTTCGCGCAACTCCGGCGCCATGGAGTTGCTGGGCGACAAGGCGGAAGCGATCGCGCCGGTGTTGATCACCGTCGATCCGGAACGGGACACGCCGGAGGTGCTGAAGGACTACGTGGAGTTCTTCCATCCGCGGCTCGTTGCCCTCACCGGCACGCCGGAGCAGGTCGCGGCGGCGGCCAAGGCCTACAGGGTCTATTCCGCCAAGGTCGAACAGGAGGGGGCGGAGCAGGGCGCCTACCTGATGGACCACACCTCGATCACCTACTTGATGGGGCCCGACGGGAGCTATGTGCGCCACTTCAGCCACAACCTGAGCGCCGAGCGCATGGCCGAGCAACTGGAAGCGGCTCTTTAGGCCGCACGACGCTATGACGCGCGGGCTGATCATCGCGGCGCCCGCCTCCGGGTGTGGCAAGACGGTCGTCACCCTGGGCCTGCTGCGCCACCTCGTCCGTTCGGGAGTAGTCACGGCGTCGGCAAAGATGGGCCCGGACTACATCGACGCCGGGTTCCATGCCGCCGCCACCGGAAGGGCGTGCATCAATCTCGACGTATGGGCCATGCGCGAGGCGACCCTTTCGGCCGCCATGACGACGCTCGCGACCAGCGCGGAGCTGGTGGTGTGCGAAGGCGTCATGGGCCTGTTCGACGGCGCCGATGCCCGCACCGGATCGACCGCCGACCTTGCCGCCATGAGCGGCTGGCCGGTGGTTCTCATCGTGGACGCCGGCGCTCAAGCGGCCTCCGCAGCGGCAGTGGTGCGCGGCTTCGCGACCCATCGGCGCGACGTCCATGTGGTCGGGGTGCTGTTCAATCGGGTCGGCGGCCCCGGCCACGCCGCGGTCCTGCGGGACGCCATGGCCGACCATCTGCCCGATGTCGCAGTGCTGGGCTGCCTGCCTTATGCGGAGACGCTCCGTCTCCCCGAGCGCCACCTCGGCCTGGTGCAGGCGCTGGAGCACTCCGATCTCGCCCGCTTTCTCGATGATGCGGCGGAGTTCTTCGCGACGCATGTCGACACCGCGAGACTCTGCGCGCTGGCGCGCCCGTCGTCGGCTCCTGGCGCCCCTACGACGACCTCGCCGCCGCTGCCGCCACTGGGGCAGCGGATCGCCGTCGCCGATGATGTCGCTTTCGCGTTCCGCTATCCGCTGGTGACGGAAGGGTGGCGCGGGGCCGGCTGCGAGCTCGTGCCGTTCTCGCCGCTCGCCGATGAACCACCCGCGGAGGACTGCGACGCGATCTACCTCCCCGGCGGATATCCGGAGTTGCACGCCGCGCGCCTCGCCGGCAACCGGCGGTTCCTCACCGGCTTGCGGGAGGCCGCGGCGCGGGGCGCGGCGGTGTTCGGGGAATGCGGCGGCTACATGGTCCTCGGCGAACAGTTGATCGACGCCGGCGGCGAAGCGCATGCGATGGCCGGCCTGCTGCCGGTGGAGACGTCGTTCGCGGATCGCGGACTGCACCTCGGCTATCGGCGGGTATCGCTTGCGTCTTCTGGGCCTCTGGGACCGAGCGGCGCCGTGTTCCGCGGCCACGAGTTCCACTTCGCAAAGGTGCTCCGCGAAGGCCCCGGCCAGCCCCTGTTCGATTGCGCCGATGCCGGCGGACGGCCGCTCGGCGCCACCGGCCTCGCTGCCGGCTCGGTCATGGGCTCGTTCGTGCACCTGATCGACCGGGAGGATGCGGCGGATGGCTGAACTTTCCGGACCGCCGTTCTGGCGGCGGAAAACCCTTGCCGAGATGACCGCGGCGGAGTGGGAGTCGCTCTGCGACGGCTGCGGCAAGTGCTGCCTCGCCAAGCTCGAAGACCCGGCGACCGGCGACATCGCCCACACCAACGTCGCCTGCCGGCTGCTCGACACCAGCGCGTGCCGGTGCCGGGACTACGCCAATCGCGTCCAGCGGGTGCCGTCGTGTCAGATCCTGAGACCGGACAACGTCGCCGAGTTCGGCTGGCTGCCGGCGAGCTGCGCCTATCGCCGCCTTGCCGCGGGCCGGGATCTGCCGTGGTGGCACCACCTGGTCTCCGGCGACCCCGAACTGGTGCATCGTGTCGGCGCTTCCGTTCGCGGCCGGGCGGTTCCGGAGCGCCAAGCCGGCCCGCTCGAGCACCACATCGTCAGTTGGCCCGATGACGACGAGACTTGGGAGCGCACCTGACCATGCGCATCATTTCGCGCCTGCGCCGGGAGAGGATCGCGGTCGCCAGCGCGTCGCTGACCCTCGCGGATCGGACGCTGCCCGTCACCGTTCGCTGCAATCCGCGCGCCCGCCGTATGATCCTGCGCATCGCCCCCTGCTCCGGCGCAGTGGTCATCACCGTGCCCTCCGGCGTCTCGGTGGACGATGGCGTCGCCTTCGCCCGCAGCAAGAGCGAGTGGCTGCGAAGCCGGCTGGGCGCCTTGCCGAGGCGGATTCCGTTCGCGCCCGGCGCCGAGATCCCGCTCCAGGGGGTCCCGCACCGCATCCGCCATGACCCGGCACAGCCACGCCGCGCGGTGAACGCCGCGGGCGGCGAGATCGTGGTCGGCGGCACCCTCGGCCGGCTTTCGGATCAGGTCCACGCCTGGCTGCGAAATCGCGCGCGGGAGGCGTTGGCGCCGCGCGTGGAGGGCGCAGCGGCGCGGATCGGTCGCCGCCCTGGGCGCATCGCCATCCGCGATCAGCGCACCCGCTGGGGCTCGTGCGCGGCCAATGGCAACCTGTCCTTCAATTGGCGGCTGATCATGGCGCCGCCAGTGGTTCTCGACTATGTGGTCGCGCACGAGTTGGCGCACCTCGTGGAGCGCGGCCACGGCCCGGCGTTCTGGCGCGTTGTCGAGACTCTGACCCCGGAGGCGCGCAACGCGCGGCAGTGGCTCTCGCAACACGGCAGCGGCCTGATGCTCTACGGCTGAGGCTCGACCGGAGCGACTTCGGCCGGCATCAGGTGGATGCCGGCGGCGAGCAGCGACACGGTCGCCTCCTCCCCGATGGCCAGCCCGTTTCTACGCGCCACATGGCTCGGAACGGTGAACGTCAAAGAGTCGCCGCCGCCGCCCCCGCTGCCGATGCGCAGCACGCAGATGACCGTGTCGCGCATCCCGGTGCACTCGCTCAACACACCGCTGACGGGGTTCTCCGCCTCGCCCCGCGATGGCCGACCGCGGCGGTGGAGCAGGATATGCGCCGGCGGCACCAGCCACGCGACCGCGGCGCCGGCCGAAAAGCTCCCGTCGCCGCGAACATCATGGACCCGATCCCGCCAGCGCACCATGGTCAATCCGCGTTCCGTGTCGTGGCCGACCACCGTCCCCTTGAAGATGTTCTTGTGACCGACGAGGCGCGCCACCTCGGCCGAATCCGGACGATCCACCACCTCGGCCGGCGTGCCCACCTGCAGGGTGTTGCCGTGATGGAGGATGCAGAGGCGGTCGGCGAGCAGCGTCGCTTCGTCGAGGTCGTGGGTGACGAGCACCACCGGCATCGACAGCCGCGTCCGCATCGCGGCCAGCTCCCTGTAGAGCTTCTCGCGCGTTGCCTTGTCGACGGCGGAAAACGGCTCGTCCAGGAGCAGCACGTCCGGCTCGCGGGCCAGCGCCCGGGCGACGGCCACCCGCTGTTGCTGACCGCCGGAGAGCTGCGCCGGCCGGCGGTGCTCGAGGCCCGCGAGATTGACGATCTCGAGAACCTCGCGGGCCCGCGCCTCCCGCGCCGGCGCCGGCAGGTGGCCGAGGGCGCTCAGCACGTTGCCGAGCACGGTCATGTGCGGAAACAGGGCGTAGCTCTGCAGCACCAAGCCTGTGCGGCGGCGGTAGGGAGCCAGATGGACCCCGGCCGCCGCGTCGAACCACGTCTCGCCGTTGACCACGATCCGACCCGCAGCGGCCCGGTGCAGCCCCGCGATGCAGCGGAGCACCGTCGACTTGCCGCTGCCCGACGGCCCCACCAGCGCCAGCACCTCGCGCCCGCGGGCGGCGAAACGGACGCCGAGAGGGATCGGCTGCGTCTGCGCCAGCCGGACGTGGAGGCCGGGACCGGCCGGGCCCTCAGTCGAGCCGCCGGCCGACGCGCGCGGAAAGAGCATAGGTCAGGGCGATGGCCGCGACGGAGAGCACCACCAGGACGATCGCCATGCGGCCGGCCGCCGCGTCGTCGAACGCCTGGACACGATCATAGATGGCGATGGACATGGTGCGCGTCTCGCCGGGAATGTTGCCGCCGATCATCAATACCACGCCGAACTCGCCCAGCGTATGGGCGAAGGTCAGCACCGCGCCGGTGAGGATGCCGGGCCAGGCGAGCGGCAACTCGATGCGCGTGAACACCCGCCACGGCGTCATGCCGCAGCAGAACGCCGCGTCGCGCAGCTCCCCCGGGATCGCCTCGAAGCCGCGCTGCACCGGCTGCACCGCGAATGGCAGGTTGACGATGACGGAGGCCAGCAACAGGCCTTCGAAGCTGAACACCAGCGGTCCGCCGAACACGTCGCTCCACGCGCGGCCGACCGGAGACGCGCCGCCGAAGGCGAGCAAGAGGTAATAGCCGAGCACGGTCGGCGGCAGCACCAGCGGCAGAGCGAACAACGCTTCGACGATGGCCTTGCCGCGAAACCGCCGCCAGGCGAGCGGGCGCGCGACCAGTATCGCCAACGGCAGCAGGACCACGACCGTGAGCGCGCCGAGGCGCAACGACAGCGTCAGCGCGCTCCAGTCCATGCGCCCCTAATCCCCGGCCTGCGGGTCGGGACGCGCGAACCCGTAGCGGTCCAACAGCGCCCACGCCGGCGGCTGCTGCAGGTAGTCGTAGAAGCGCGCCGCCGTCGCTCCTGCCGGCCTGAGCAGCACCATGCGCTGGCGGAGCGGCGTGTGGTACGCCGCCGGGATCAGGGCGAAGCGGCCGAGCCGGCCGACGGCCGGCGACAGCGCCAGCGCGTGCGCAAAGATGCCGCCGTCCGCCGAGCCGGACGTGGCGAACTGCGCCGCCTGGGCCACGTTTTCCCCGTACACCAAATGTGGCTCGACGGCCTCCCACAAGCCTGCGTGGCGCAGCGCTTCACGGGCGCGAGCGCCGTAGGGCGCGTGCTCCGGATTGGCGATGGCGAAGGCTTGCACCCGCCCTTCGTTCAACGCGCCGCGCAGGCCGTCGAGGCTGCCATCAGGCGCAACGGGCGAGCCTTGGGGCGCGAAGACGACCAGGCGGCCATTAGCGTAGACGGCGCCGGGGCCGCGCGTGAACCCCTCCCGCGCCAGATCGAGCACGTAAGCCTCGTCGGCTGACAGATACAGCTGATAGGGTGCGCCCTGGCGGATCTGGCGGGCCAGGTTGCCGGAGGCGCCGAAGGTGAGCGTCACCGACGCGCCGGTCTCCCTGCGGAACGCGGCGGCGATGTCGGCCAGCGCGAACTGCAGGTCGGCCGCCGCGGCGACCACCGGAGCCTCCTCCGCCCGCAACGGGGCGCCGGGCGCCGAAGCCAGCACGAGCAGGACAGCGGCGGCGACAGCGCGCGCGCCGACGCGGCCAAGGCGCGCGATTTGGTTACCGATCGTGCTCGACCCCATTCCGGCACTCCGGATCCCGGCACTCCGGATCCTGGCACTCCGGCCGCAGCGTTGCCGCCGGCAGTCGCAGACATTAGGGTGCGATTCCGGGAAGGCCAACACTTGCATCGGGAGGCGCTGAATGACGCTTGTGGACGACTGCATTTTCTGCAAAATCGTACGGGGAGAGGTCCCGAGCGTCAGGGTCTTCGAGGACGAGCGGAGCATGGCGTTCATGGACATCAATCCCGCCAATCCCGGTCATGTCCTGGTGGTCCCCAAGGCGCATGCTGCGGATCTGTACGCCATGCCGGATGACCTCCTGGCGGCGACCGTCGCAACGGTCAAGCGGGTCGCGGCGGCGGTGCGCGACGCCATGGCGCCGGACGGGGTCAACATCGTCCAGGCCAACGGGCCGGGGGCGGCGCAGTCAGTCGCTCATTTTCATTGGCACGTGCTGCCGAGGATCGAGGGCGACGACCTCAGGCTCAACTGGGGCCTGAAGCCGGGCGACAAGGACGCCATCGCCGCCGCCGCCAACGGCATCCGCCGGCACGTGTGAAGGACGCCGGACCGCGTGCCTTTACGGAGCGGTTACGCCTGTGTTTGTATGGGGGACCCGCGCCGGAAGCTTGCGCCTGTCCAATCCAGATTCAACAAGGAGAAATGACGACATGACCCATGCCGAACTCGCGGCAAAGCTGCTGCGGGATGCAGCCCAGTTGTTCGGCGCCGTCGGCGGCCGCGATCCCGAGTCCGCGGAGCGCGTCGAACGCTTCGCCGCCCTCTACGTGCGCGCCGCCGAACTGGTCGAAGCGGACCCGGAGGGCGAACTCGACCCCGAATTCGCGCAATGACAAAGCCGCTGCGGCCGGCGTCGAACTGCGCCGAATTCGCGCAGGTTTGTGGCGGAATCGCACAGGGGGATTGGGTCTAAAGTCCTGATAGTAGGCCTTTTGTGTCCGTTTCGGCCGCAATTCTGTATGCGGATGTATGCAAATGTATGCAGAGCCTGCGCTAACGTATTGATATACAACGACTTCGCGAAGAGAGTTTTTTCCCAAACGTTTCGGTGTAGGGCAACGCCCATGTTTGCGGGTGTTGCCGAACCGGTTCCCCGCAGGGAGCCCGCAAGCCAAATATCCCCGCCGCCGGAGCAGTCAAGGGCTGACGCGGCTCAATCGAGCCATTCAGAGCAACTTTGTAACGCTCTCGCACTGCCGAAAGCTGTCCGCCCAAGAAGCTATATTATCTTCCCCACCGCTTGAACTCGTCCGTGAAACTCCGACGCGATTTCGTCATCAAACACCTTCCTGCTCCCAAAGGAGCTCAACAAAGGTGTCCACCAATTCGAGGGAGGTTCAAGCCGGCGGTCCACAGTTATTCGGGCAGGTGAGCAATGATCCGCAACGGTCCGCCCGACCCGCCTTCGATCTTCATTGGCAGAGCAACTACAGTGGAGCCCGTCGGCGGCAACTCCGACATGTCAGCCACGTTCTCGAAGGCCGGGATGTTGTTGGTCATCAGTTTGACGTGCGTCTCGAAATTCTTCGACTGCCCATAGTCGATTGACGGCGTATCGATGCCCACCGCGCCGATCGCACGTTCCACCAGGAGCTCGACGCCGTCCTCACCGAGGCCTGGGAAGTGGAGTTTTGCCACCGCCTCTTCGCCCCGCTCGAAGGTGCCCATGTAGAGCGCGCGGTCCGGGTAGAGCGGCGCGCGGCCGGTATTGATGAGCACGATAGCTCCCTCGGGGATGCGTCCATGCTTGCGTTCGAACTCCTCGATATCGGCGGCGCTGACCCGATAGTCGACATCGTTGGCGACGCGATCGCTGACGTCGATCACGACTCCCGGGCCAATCACCTGTTCGACCGGGATCTGATCGGCAGTATTGGCGCCTTCTGCAAAATGGACCGGCGCGTCGAGATGCGTGCCGCCATGTTCGGCTGCGCTGAAGTTGTAAGCGCTATAGTAGTAGCCGCCCTCCGTCCGCCCCGCGAAAACCTCCTCCTTCTCGAACATTTTGGCAGTTGGCCAGTAGACGGACTGCGCGTTGAAAGGATGCGTCAGGTCGATCCACCGGCCGGAGGACAGGTCCTGCGCAAGGGCGGGAAGTGCGAAAACAAGCGCCATCGCGGAGGCGGCGACGGATTTGGTTCGAGGTAACATTGGTCTGTCTCCCGTCCGAAACACAATGCAGGTGCACCCGCCACTCAGAACGTATCGAAACCCGCTTCAAAACTATCATCCGAGATCGTGTGACGACAGATATCGTGTGACGACAGATAATGTGACCGCCTGACGACAATCAGGATGGCCGGTTGGTGGCTGCAGGGATCAGCCTTCCCCTGCGATGACAGGGGAAGGCTGATGCCAGGAATGCCGATCACTGACCGCCAGGTGAGGCGGGACATTGAGCAGCGTCGATTGGGCGGGACGCAGGCGGTTGCTGCGGCGAAGGCAGGGTTCAGTGAACGAACGGCTCGGCGGCTGGAAGGCAACCCGGTTCTGCCTAGACAGCGGGTCGGCAACCGGCGCAAGCGGACCCGTGCGGATCCGTTTGCAGGGGTTTGGACGGAAGAGATCGTCCCATTGTTGCAGGCGGCTCCGCATCTGCGCAGCACCACCATTTTGGAGGAGTTGCAGCGGCAGCATCCCGGCCGGTTCGACGACGGTGTGCTGCGGTCGCTGCAACGACGGATCGCCCACTGGCGTGCGACCGAGGGACCGGAGCGAGAGCTGATCTTTCGTCAGGAGCATCCGCCGGGCGAGCAGGCCTTGTCGGACTTCACCGACGCGTCGAGCCTGGCATTGACGATCAACGGCATGCCGTTGCCGCACTTGCTCTACCATTTCTGGCTGGCGTTCTCCGGCTGGAAGTGCGTACCCGATCCGGCAATGACCGTCGCCGCCCATCGACCGGGTTGGTGCACCACGCCGCCATTCTCGAGTTCAACACCGAGAGCTATCGCCGCCGCACCGCGCTTGCGGCAGCGGAGCAGACGGCCGGGTAATTGTCGCCGGACCGCGTCGCCGCCATGATGGCGGCATGGCCACCATCGACCAGACAATCATCCAAGCCAAGGTCACGCTGCAGGACATCGGGCCGCCGATCTGGCGACGCTTGCTGCTGCCGCCGTCGCTGAACCTCGCGGAACTGCACCATGTGTTGCAGGCCGCCTTCGGCTGGCGCGACGAGCATCTCCACGAATTCATCATCGGCGGGCTCGTCTACGGCGCGCCGGAAACGGCGGAGGACACCGCAAGCGAAGACGACCCACGGACGTTCGAGGCCACCGACGTCCATCTCCGCGACTTCGACGTCTATCATGTGCCCAACCCGCGGTTTCTCTATCGCTACGACTTTGGCGACAGCTGGCTGCACCTCATCGAGTTCGAACAGCGCCTCGGCAAAAACACCGCCAGCAAATACCCGGCGTGCGTCGACGGCGCCCGCCACCGCCCACCCGAGGACGTCGGCGGAACCTCCGGTTACGTTCAGTTCCTCGAAACCTGGGGCGACCCCGCTCACGAAGAGTACGAAACCATGCGCCAGTGGGCCGGCCGCACCTTCCATCCCGAGAAATTCGATCTCCAGGCCACCGACAAGGCCGTCAAGGCCGCCTGGCGCAAAGCCCGCGGCGACTACCTTTTCCGTCGCCAGTAAAACCAATCAGCCGGCCACCGCAATCGTCGCCGACCGGTCACGAAAATCGTCGTTGCACAGCTGAACGCCCGCATCCAGCTTGGCAACGACGACTGCCCCGGCTACCCTCGCCACGAATGTTGCTCCCAACAGGTGCCCGGCGATGACCGATGTCGTGCGGATCTTCATCTCCTCGCCAAACGACGTCGCGTTCGAACGGGCGCGAGCAGAGCGGGTGGCCGAGCGCCTCGCCGGGCTGATCGACGGGCTCCAGATCGAGACCTATCGCTGGGAGGCCGGGCGCTACTTCTCGGCGCACCAGAGCTTCCAGCCGCAAATCCCCGAGATCGACAGCTTCGACCTGGTGATCGGCCTCTTTTGGTCGCGGGTCGGCTCGCCCCTGCCGGCGGACTTCCCGGCCATGCCCGACGGCCGGCCCTACCTGTCCGGCACCGCCTACGAGCTGCTGACCGCCATCGAGCATCGCCGCCAGGGCCGGCCGCTACCCGACGTGCTGATCTTTCGCAAGACCGCACCGGCCGAGGTGCCGACCAACGACCCGACCGCCCGGCAGCAATGCGTCGAGCAGCTGCAGGCGCTCGATGCCTTCGCCGCCGAATGGCTGGTCAACGACCAGGACGGCTTCAAGGCCGCCTTCACCTCGTTCCGCACCACCGACGAGTTCGAAGCCCTCCTCGAAGCACAGCTGCGCACCTGGCTGCGCGACCACCGCAGGCTCGGCCGCGAGCGCCGCTGGCGGGTCGAGGAGCGGGGCTCGCCCTTCGTCGGGCTCGAGGCCTTCGGGCCGCACCACCAGGCCGTGTTCTTCGGCCGGCGCGCCGACGTCGAGCGGGCCCGCGAGCGCCTCGAGGACGCCGCCGCCAAGGGCTGCGCCTTCCTCCTGGTCGATGGCGCCAGCGGCGCCGGCAAGTCGTCCCTGGTCCGCGCCGGCCTGCTGCCACGCCTCGCCGTCCTCTACCCGAACCTGCGCACAGCCACGCTGCGCCCGGGCGGCGCTGACCCGCTCGCCGCGCTCGCCGCCGCCCTCTCCGGGGAGGCGGGCCGGCAGGATGAAGCAAAGGCCGGGCCGGATGAAGCAGAGGCCGGGCCGGCTAAGGAAGAAGCCCAGGCGGATAAGATAAGGGCCCTACTCGACAAGAAGGCGGCCCTGCCGGAGCTCGCCCAGGGCGACTACCGCTACCAGGCCGACCTCGCTGCCCACCTCGCTGCCGGCGGCGGCATCCAGCCCATCCTGCGCGCCCTCGACCGCGCCGCCACCGCCCTGAGGGAGGCGGAGAATCGCGACTCGACCCCTGAGCTGCGCCTCGCCCTGCTCGTCGACCAGCTCGAGGAGCTCTTCGCCAAGGAGGTCGCCGCCGACGCCCGCAGCCGCTTCGCCGCCACCCTGGCAGCCCTCGCCCGCTCCCGCCGGGTCTTCGTCGTGGCCACGCTTCGCGCCGATGCCCGAGCCGCCGCCCTGGCCGAGCCCGCGCTGAAGAGCCTGATCGACGACGGCGCCGGCCTGGCGCTCGCCGCCCCCGGCCCCGAGGCGCTCGATGCCATCGTGCGCGAGCCGGCGCGGGCCGCTGGCCTCGCCTTCGAGCGCCGGGACGGCCTGGGCCTGGACGAGGTCCTGATCCGCGATGCCGTCGGGGCCGAGGCCCTGCCGCTCCTCCAGTTCACCTTGGACCAGCTCTACCGCAAGGCCGAAGCGCGCCTGCGCCACCGGCCGCAAGCTCGGCGATGTCGGCCCGGAGGAGCCCGTGCTGACCCTGGCCGTCGCCGACTACGGAGGCCTCGAGAGCGCGGTGCGCGAGCAGGCCGAGGAAGCCTTAAAAGTGGTCTCGGACAGGGCCGAGGCCTCCCTGCCGCGGCTCGTCCGCACGCTGACCGACCTCGCCGAGACTGGCGAAGGGCGGAGCACCACCCGGGTGCTGCGTGCCGCAGCGGTCACCGCCGCCGCCCCCGACCCCGCGGCGCAGGATCTCCTCGACGCCCTGGTCGACGCCCGCATCATCGTCAAGGACGGCGACACCGTCCGCTTCGCCCACGAGAAGGCGATCACCGCCTGGGACCGCGCCGCTACTGCCGCCGCCGCCGCCGAGACATTCCTGCGCGTCCGCCCCGACATCGAGCGCGCAGAGCGCCGCTGGCGCGACGCCGGCCAACCGCGCAGCCTGCTGCTGCCCAGTGGCGTGCGCCTCGCCGAGGCCGAAGCGGCGCTGAAGACCCACGCCGACGAGTTGCCCGAGCCGTCCCGGGCATTCGTCCGCCGCTCGCGCAGCCGCGCCCGCCTCGGCCAGACCCTGACCGCGATGGCCGCGGTCCTCTTCGCCGTCGTCGCCGGCGCCGCCGGCTACTTCTTCACCCGGGCCGAGGCCGCCCGCGACGACGCCGAGCAGGCCCTGCGCACTGCCACCGAAACCGCGAACACCCTGGTCTTCGACCTCGCCCGCGAATTCAAGAATCGCAACTTGCCGAGCAGCCTCACCCGCGTGATCCTGGATCGTGCGCGAGCCCTGCAGGACAGTCTAGCCGAGCGCTTCCCGGACGACCCCGCCTTGCAACGCAGCCGGTCTGTCTCCCTGAGGTTGATCGGCGAGATGCTGGTCCGGCAAGGCAATGGCTTGGCAGCGCTGGACGCCTTCACCGAGAGCCTCGCCATCAGCCGCGAGCTGCGCGCCGAGGACCCGGACAACGCCGTATGGCCCAGCGACGTCGCGGCAACTCTCTCCATTATGGGCGACCTGCGGCGCATTGCCGGCGATACGGCAGCGGCGCTCGACGCCTATACCGAGGCCCTCGCCATCAGCCGCGAGCTGCGCGCCAAGGACCCGAAAAACGCCGGATGGTCCCGCAACGTCGCGATGAGCGTCGTCAGGATCGGCGACCTGCGGTGCGAGGCGGGCGACAGGGCGGCAACGGTCGACGCCTACTCCGAGAGCCTAGCCATCAGCCGCGAGCTGCGCGCCGAGGACCCGGACAACACCCAATGGGCCGGGGACCTCGCGGCGATCCTGATGGTGATGGGCGACCTGCAGCTCCAGGCGGGCGACATGGCGGCAGCGCTCGACGCTTATACCGAGGGCCTCGCCGTCAGCCGCGAGCTGCGCGCCAAGGAACCGGGCAACACCCAATGGACCCGCTTTGTCGCCGCGAGCCTCCTCAGCATCGGCGACTTGAGGCAGCAGGCGGGCGACACGGCGGCTGCGCTCGACGCCTACACCGAGGGCCTCGCCATCAGCCGCGAGCTGCGCGCCGAGGACCCTGACAACGCCCTATGGGCCAGCGACGTCGCGCTCAACCTGGACTACCTTGGCGACCTGCGGCGCCGTGCGGGCGATACGGCAGCGGCGCTCGACGCCTACACCGAGAGCCTCGCCATCAGCCGCGACTTGCGGGCCAAGGACCCGGACACCGCCGCATGGGCCCAGCGCGTCGCGGAGAGCCTGAATAAGATCGGCGACCTGCGGTTCCAGGCGGGCGACACGGCGGCTGCGCTCGACGCCTACACCGAGGGCCTCGCCATCGGCCGCGAGCTGCGCGCCAAGGACCCGGACAACATCGAACGGGCTCGTTTCTTCGCCGCGAGCCTCATCAAGATCGGCGACCTGCGGGGGCAGGCGGGCGACACGGCGGCAGCGCTCGACGCCTACACCGAGGGCCTCGCCGTCAGCCGAGAGCTGCGCGCCAAGGATCCCGACAACACGGAATGGACCCGCGACTTGGGGTTAAACCTGAACAGGATCAGCGCCATGCGGCACAAGGCGGGCGACACGGCGGCTGCGCGAGAAGCCGTCACCGAGAGCCTCGTCATCTTCCGCGAACTGTTGGCGCGCGCACCGCCGGACGCAATCCAACCGCGAACGGACATGGTGATTAGCCTCTGGTTGCTCGCCGAGCTCCATGCCGGCGCCGAGCGGATGGCACTCCTGGCCGAGGCGCTGGCGCTGCTGGAACCGTTGGCGGCGAACGGCGTGCTGCCGCCAGCACAGCAGGGCATGCCCGAGCTGCTGCGCCAAGCGCTCGTCGAAGCCGAGGCCGCCGCCTCGCCATGAAGCGCATCCTCTCCCTCCAGGGCGGTCAGATCGCCCCTACCAACGGTCCGGGTGCCGCCTTCGACTAGGGCAAATTCAGCGCGGACGGAAGACCTTGCCTAACTGTAACCTACAGGTTACAGTGTTGCCATCCCGGCAAGGGAGTTGCCTGTGATCGCCATTCACCCGCAAAACATCGTCGGGCGCTGGAGATGCGGCGTCGCGCTTGATTTTCATACGACTAGTAGCACTCCGACAGGACCCAACGAGTTTGGCCATATGCAGTTCGACACGGTGCGCCCGGAGATCGCCGAATTGCTGTATCAGCTCAAGTACCGGGGCAAACAGGATGCGGCGAAGGACATGATCGAGGCGGCCGCCACGTTCTTGATGCCGCACCTGGGCAAGGTCGATCTGATCGTTCCCGTACCGCCTTCTAGCGCACGCGCCGTTCAGCCGGTCCTGGTCTTGGCGCATGGCCTCGGTGATGCGGTCGGTCTGCCCGTTGCGGAGTGTGTCACGACGACACGCTCGACAACGCAACTCAAGGGTGTCACCGACCCCGACAAGCGGAATGCGCTGGTCGATGGGCTCTATGTGGTCGATGCCAACCAGACCGCAGGGAAAAACGTTCTGCTCTTCGACGATCTTTTCCGGTCTGGCGCCACCATGAACGCCATCACCGACGTGCTGCTACAGCAAGGAAAAGCCAGTAGCGTGCGCGCCCTGGCAATCACCAAGACCAGGAGCAACCAATGAACACGGTTTTCGTCGGCGGCTCGCGCCATGTCTCTCGCCTCCCTACGGACGTGAAAACCCGATTGAACAACGTCATCAGGAGCGGGCACCGTGTCATCGTCGGCGACGCCAACGGAGCCGACAAGGCCGTGCAGAAGCACTTCCACGATGCCGCCTACGACAAGGTAACGGTGTTCTGCTCAGGCGATAGCTTCCGCAACAACTTGGGCCAATGGGAGACACATAAGATCGACGTACCCAAGCACACCAAGGGATTCCAGTTCTACGCCGCCAAGGATCGCGAGATGGCGCGAGAGGCGGATTTCGGTCTGATGATCTGGGACGGCAAAAGTCCTGGAACACTCCTGAACGTCCTGCGGCTGGTGCGCTCTGGCAAGATCGCTGTGTTGTTCAGCGTGCCGGATAAAGGCGCGATCAACTTCAAGAATGAAGCCGATTGGGAGGCATTTCTGGGCCGTTGCAGTGGCGAGTTGCGTCGTGATCTGCGCGAACGCGCTACGCCGGATGAATGGCTGCCAAGCCGGCAGCAGAGCCTTCTGGATGTGCCAGCGGAGGCCAACGCCGCGAGCGATGAACAGCCGAGTTCGCAGTCACCACCAGACGACCAGGAGGGCGAACTGGCGAACGATCTCAATGTGGCGCTGGCAGCTGGCGATCCTGCCGCCGTTGTGAATGTCCTGGGAAGCCTTGCCAAGACGCGGGGCATGAGCCAGGTGGCGAGGGAGACGGGCTTGGCGCGCGAAGGCCTCTATCGTGCGCTTAGCATGGATGGCAATCCGGAGTTTGCTACCGTGCTCAAGGTCCTCTCGTCTCTGGGGCTGCGTCTCACTGCGGAGCCTGTCCAGCACGCAAGCAAATAAGAAGTAGCAAGCTATGAATGACCGACACCCACGACGATGCTATGGCAGAGTCGTACCGGGATGACCCGGATTTGGCCCAGAGCCAGCTACCATGCCATAGAAAAGTGGTGCTCGGCGACGCAGAAAATTGCCGGGCGCTGCCGGACCCAGAATTAAAAAACCTGAAGTTATGCGGGCTGGCTTTTGTTTTCCTGCTACTTGGTGCCAGCCCATGCCGAACGCGGCGTCATTCCCACTCGATTGTGCCTGGGGGTTTTGAGGTTATGTCGTAGACGACGCGGCCGATGCCGGGGACTTCGTTGATGATGCGGGCGGCGACGTGGGCGAGGAAGGCGTGGTCGAAGGGGTAGCTGTCCGCGGTCATGCCGTCCATGGAGGTCACGGCGCGCAGCGCGGCGACGCTGTCGTAGGTGCGGGCGTCGCCCATGACGCCGACGCTTCGGACCGGGAGCAGCACCGCGAACGCCTGCCAGATCTCGTCGTAGAGCCCGGCTTCACGGATCTCCTCCAGGTAGATGGCGTCGGCGGCGCGGAGCAGGTCGGCGCGATCCTTCGTGACCTCGCCGAGAATGCGGACCGCCAAGCCGGGCCCCGGAAAGGGGTGGCGCCGCACCAGCGTCTCCGGCAGGCCGAGTTCGCGGCCGAGTTCCCGCACCTCGTCCTTGAACAGCTCGCGGAGCGGCTCGACCAGCGTCAGGTT